>CAYMFV010000166.1:0-6623 GCA_964389745.1 uncultured Planctomycetales bacterium
ACACCAGCCCCCCCCACGCGCACCGAAACTGCCGCGGGCGGCGGCGGGGCAGGAGGGGGAAAAAGGACAGCTCGTGGACCGGTCGATCGAGGGGCCCCGGGCCTTCGTGCGCACCAACGTCACCGGCACGGCGGTGCTCCTGGAGGCTCTCCTGGCCCACTGGGAGCGCCTCCCCGCAACCCGCCAGGGGGGCTTCCTCCTGGTCCACGTCTCCACGGACGAGGTCTTCGGCTCCCTGGAGGAGGGGGCCTTCACCGAGACCTCGCCCTACCACCCGAACTCCCCCTACGCCGCCAGCAAGGCCGGCGGGGACCATCTGGTCCGGGCCTGGGTGCGGACCTTCGGCCTGCCGGCGGTCGTCACCCACTGCGGCAACAATTACGGCCCCCGCCAGTTCCCGGAGAAGCTGGTGCCCCTGGTCATCCTGAAGGCCATGGCCGGGGAGGCCCTTCCCGTCTACGGCCGGGGCGAGAACGTCCGGGACTGGATCCACGTCCGGGATCACTGCCGGGCCCTCCTGGCGGTGGCCCGTCGGGGGCAGGCCGGGGCCTCCTACTGCATCGGCGCCGGCTGCCGCCTGCCCAACCTGGAGCTGGTGCGCCGGATCTGCGACCGGGTGGACGCCCTGGGCCTCGGCGCTGGCCCGGGGCCGAGCCGGGACCGCATCACCTTCGTCCCCGACAGGCCGGGGCACGACCTGCGCTACGCCGTGGACCCTTCCCGGCTCCAGGAGGAGACCGGCTGGCGGCCCGAGATGGGGCTGGAGACCGGCCTGGACGAGACCATCCGCTGGTTCGCCGGCCACCGGGCCTGGGTGGAGACCTGCCGCCGGCACGGCTGGGACGGCCGCCGCCGGGGGCTGCGCCGGCCGGCGGAGGCCGGGGGAGGCGAGCGGTGAAGGGGGTCGTCCTGGTGGGCGGGCGGGCCACCCGGCTCCAGCCCCTGACCAAGGTCACCAACAAGCACCTCCTGCCGGTGGGCGAGGAGCCGATGCTCTACCACCCGATCCACAAGCTCCGGGGGGCAGGCATCTCCGACATCATGGTCATCACCGGCACCGACCACATGGGGGACGTGGTGCGCCTCCTGGGCTCGGGCCGGGACTTCGGCTGCGAGCTCACCTACCGGGTCCAGGAGCGCCCCGGCGGGGTGGCCCAGGCGATGGCCCTGGCCGAGCCCTTCGTCGGCGGGGACCACTTCGTCCTCCTCCTTGGCGACAACATCTTCGAGGACCCCCTGGGGCCCATGATCCGGGCCTACTGGGAGGCCGGCAGTGCCGCCCGGGTGCACCTGGCCCGGGTCCGGGACCCCCGGCGCTACGGGGTGGCCGAGCTCCAGGACGGGCGCCTGCTCCGGATCCTGGAGAAGCCCGAGGAGCCCCCCAGCGACCTGGCCGTCACCGGGATCTACATCTACGACTCCTGGGCCTTCCGGGTGGCCTCCCGGCTGCAGCCTTCTTGCCGGGGCGAGATCGAGATCACCGATGTGAACAACGCCTACCTGCACCGGGACGAGCTGAGCTACGGCATCCTGGAGGGCTGGTGGACGGATGCCGGCACCTTCGCGTCCCTGCACGAGGCGAACACCCTGGTCCGGGAGCGCCCGGCCCGCTTCTAGAGCCTCCCCGCCATGGCCCGGCCGCCCGCCGCCTTCCGTCCCGGCCCCGTCGCCGGGGTGGCCCTGCGCCCCCTCCGCCAGCACCGGGACGACCGGGGCTGGCTGGCCGAGGTCTTCCGCCGGGACGAGCCCGACGGGGCGTCGCCGCCGGCCATGGCCTACGTCTCCGTGACCCGGCCGGGGGTGGTCCGGGGGCCCCACGAGCACCGGCAGCAGGCCGATCGCTTCTGCTTCGCCGGCCCCGGCCGCTTCCTCCTGGTGCTCTGGGACGCCCGTCCGGACTCCCCCACCCGGGGCAACGTGCAGGTGGAGGAGGTGGGCGAGGAGCGGCCGGTTGTGGTGGTGGTGCCCCCGGGGGTGGTCCATGCCTACCGCTGCCTGGGCCCCGGCGAGGGATGGGTCCTGAACCTCCCGGACCACCTCTACGGGGGGCCGGGCCGGGCCGGGGAGGTGGACGAGATCCGCCACGAGGACCGGGAGGACAGCCCTTTCCACCTGCCCGTACCAGGGCCCGAAGGAGAGGGATGGGTTATATCTTGATATCAAGATATCTATGCTCTCCAGGTACAGTTTCATCCCGGTCCGGGGGCAACCGGGCCACCACCTAAAAATTTGCAAACCTGGGACTGGACAGTCGGGTCCAGTCTGGTACAACGGACGCGTCCTGCAGGGTGGCCGATCCTCGAATCCCCCCGGTCTGCCCTGCAATCGACTCCTTTCCCCCACTCGTAACAAGGCACAAAGGAGCCCAAACACACATGCTTCGGAATGTCCTCACCGGCGCGGCGGTCCTGGCCCTCACGGCCGGCCTCACCGCGCAGAGCCAGCTTCCCGTCCAGAAGGCCACGACGCCGCAATTCGCCGGCGTGTACACCCTCGACGGTGGCCTCCAGAAGACTGCTGTCAACGGCCGCTCCGGCCCGGCGGTGATCTTCAACAACATGATCCTCTCCGGCTACTACAGCGTCCCCGGCGCTGGCCAGGAGTGGATCGACGAGGGCGGGCTGATGGACCGCAACACCAGCCTGACCGACCAGATCAACGGCTTCCAGTTCGTGTACTGCTCGACGGAGCCTGACCCGACCGGCAACAGCGGCACGATCGACATCACCTTCTACGATGAGACCGTCCGCTGCGCGGGTCCCCCCACCTGGCCGACCGCGAACTGCGCCTACAGCATCGTCGGTCTGCCCCTGGGTGGCCCCACCGGCAACATCCAGTGCTGGATCGTGACCGTGGACCTGGGCTGCGGCTTCGAGTGCCCGCCGGATCTCACCTCGGACTTCCGTACCGAGGAGATGGGGGTCGTCGACCGCCTGTTCGGCTGGGGCTTCATCCCCATGCAGAACAACACCGGTCCCTGGCTCGCCAAGGGCGGCTACCGGCGTGACAACAGCTTCACCTGGTTCGACCCGACCACCGGCGCCTTCATCGGCTGCTTCTGGTTCGGTGGCTTCCCCTTCGCGAACTTCGCGATGAAGCTCTACGGCAACGCGGTGAACGTGCGCGCCTACGACAGCCCCACCAACCCGCTGGTCAACAACGTCTGCCTGACCATCAACGCCCAGCCCGCTTCTGGCGCCAACGTCACCTTCACCGCGACCACTCCGGCTGGTGGCGGCGGTGGCAGCTACTGGTTCGCGGCGGCCCTGAACTCGGCCGACCTGCCCGTCGGTGGCCAGCAACTGCTGGCCGGCCCGAGTTTCCTGGCCCCGACCCCGCTGCCCATGGCTGGTGGCGTGCTGACCGTGACCCTGCCGGCCATGCCGCCGACGGTCTACTGCATCGCTGCCGAGACCACCGGCCCGCCCACCCCGGGCGCCATGACCGGTCTGTCCAACGGCCTCAAGCTCGACCAGTAGGTTCCCCGGAACCTGCGTGCGAAGCGCCCCGCCCACGGCGGGGCGCTTCCTTTTCTGCCCGGTCCTCGCGGCTATCCTGGCCTGCAGGCATGCTCCTCCTCGCCGTGCTCCCCTGCCTGGCCTTCCCCGCCGTCCCCGGAGGCCACCCGCCCGAGCACCGGACCTGGAGCGGCGCCGAGCTGGCGCGTCTCGCCGGCCGGGTCCCGCCTGCCGACGGCTGCCTCCGGCTGGCCCCGGGAGAGGAGCTACGCCTGCTCCTGTCCGCGCCCTGGGCCGTCACCGGCATCGGCACCTGGTGGGAGGGCCGCTTGGGCCCGGCCGCCCTCAGGCTGCGCTCCCCCGGCCGCCCGGCAGGTTCGTGGTGGCCGCTCAGGGAGGCCCGGGACCTCGCCCCGGAGGTCGCCGGAGCCGTCGGGAGGGCCGGTCCGGCCAGGGTCGCCGGCCTGGTCCAGCCCGGCGGGCGCCCCGCCCCCCTGGTGGAGCTCCGCCTCCGGGGCCCCGCGACCCTGGATTCCCTGACCCTGGTCTTCCTGGACGTGCCACCCATCCCCCGGGGGACGGCGCCGGCGGCCTCGCCGGGCACGGGTTACCCGCGGCCCCCTGTCTGGGACCGGGCCTCCTGGTACGCCGACCCGCCCCGCTGCACGCCCGGCTACTGCCCCACCACCCACGTGGCGGTCCATCACTCGGCCAGCGCCTCGGACTTCACCAGCACCTCCTGGAGCCAGTGCGCCGCCAACGTCAAGGCCATGCAGAGCTACCACATGTACAGCCGGGGCTGGTGCGACGTCGGCTACCACTACCTCGTCTGTCCCCACGGCGACATCTTCGAGGGTCGGGCCGGTGGCGACGACGTGGTGGGCGCCCACGACGGCTACAACTGCGGCTCCATGGGAGTGTGCCTCCTGGGCTACTTCCACCCCCCCCCGGACCAGGTGCCCACGCCGACGATGTGGGCCGCCCTGGCGGAGCTCACCGCCTGGAAGTGCGACCAGCAGGGCATCGATCCCCTGGGCAGCAGCTGGTACGCGGGCTACGGAGGCGTGGTGCCCGACATCTACGGCCACCGGGACGTGTCGGCCACCGCCTGCCCGGGTGACAACGCCTACGCCGGACTGCCGGCCCTGCGCCAGGAGGTGGACCGGCGCCTCCAGGGCGGCGGCTGGAGCCTCGTCCTGGACAACCCCCAGGCCGCCTTTGCCGGAACCTGGGCCACGGGCAGCTCGGCCCCGGATCGCTACGGCGTCGACTACCGCTGGGCCAGCACCGGCACCCGCCGGGCCGTGGCCTGGTGGCAACCGGATCTGCCGGCGGCCGGTCTCTACCGGGTGGACTTCTGGTGGTCCCGGGGCAGCAACCGGAACCCCGCCTCCCGGGTGGGCCTGCGGGTCGGCGGCCAGACCTACGTGGTCGTGGTGGACCAGCAGCAGCCAGGGGGCCAGTGGGTGCCCATCGGCTCCTGGTGGCTGCCAGGGGGCACCGGCACCCGCATCGGCCTGGTCAACGACGGACCTCCTGGCTACGTGGTCATCGCCGACGCCATCCGGCTGGTGCGACAATGAGCCCCTCCATGCACCGGAGCCTGCCCCTCTACCTCGAGTCCCTGCTCCTCCTGGTCCTCGCCGTCGCCGCCGGTCTGGGCTTCAACGCCCTCCGTAGCGATGGCCTGGAGATCGGCCGGAACTACTTCCCGGCCGCCGCCGCCGCGGATGGCCAGGCGCCCGCCCACGACTTCCAGAAGGTCACGGCGGACTACATCGAGGAGATGCTGGACTACCTGGACCGGGACGGCCGTGGCGGGGAGGGCGGCTACTTCCTCGTGGATGCCCGCAGCGAGACCGCCTGGCGGGAAGGGCACATCCCCGGTGCCATCCTCTGCGATCACTACCACCAGAAGCGCTACCTCACCCCGGAACTCCTGGAGGCCCTGCGCCAGGCGGCCCAGGTGATCGTCTACTGCAACGGGGGCGACTGCCCGGACAGCGTCTCCCTGGCCTTCGACCTGGTCTTCGAGTACGGGGTACCCGGGGAGGTGGTGGCCATCTACGAGGGCGGCATGGCGGAGTGGCGGGCCCAGGGGCGCCGCGAGGAGCGGTCCCGATGAGGTGGTCGCTCCGGGACCTCCTGCTCCTGGCCGCCCGCCTCGTCCTGGGCGGCGTCTTCCTGGCCCTGGCGCCGGGGAAGATCGCCGATCCGAGCAGCTTCCTCAAGGCCGTCCACGAGTACCAGGCCGTGCCCTGGCAGTGGCCCCCCCTCCTCGTGCTGGTGGTCGTGGTCCTGCCCTGGATCGAGCTCCTGGGCGGAGCCTTCCTGCTGCTCGGTATCCTCCGCCGGGGCAGCGCGGCGGTGCTGGCGGTGAGCCTCTTCCTGTTCACTGCGGCCATCCTCTTCCGGGGCATGGCCATCCACGCCGCCGAAGGAACGGCCTTCTGCGCCATCGCCTTCGACTGCGGCTGTGGGACGGGGGTCGTCCCTATCTGCCGCAAGATCCTGGAGAACACCGGCCTCCTGGCCCTCGCCCTGATCCTGGCCGGCGCCGGACCGGACCGCTATACCCTGCCGGGCCTCCTGCGCCGCCGCCGATGAGTCGCCGCCCTCCCCCCCCCGAACCCGAAAGGCCGCCCGATCCGGGACTGCCCTTCCAGCGCACCAGCCGCGACGGGCTCCTGCTGGCGGGCCGCCGCTGGCCGGCCCGGGGTACCGAGCGCGGTCGGGTCCTCCTGATCCACGGCCTGAACGAGCACCTCGGGCGCCACGCCGAGACCGCCGGCCGGCTCGCGGCGGCCGGCTGGACGGTTCAGGGCGTGGACCTCCGGGGCCACGGGGACTCGGGTGGCCAGCGGGGCCACGTCCGCCGCTGGCAGGACTACCACCTGGACGTGGAGGCAGCCGCCGCCGGCCTGGAGCCCTTCGCCGTCCTCGCCCACAGCATGGGGGGACTCGTGGCCCTGGACTGGCTTCTCGCCCGGGGGGGGAGCGACCCCCGGTTGCAGTGCCTGGTCCTGTCCTGTCCCCTCCTGGGCACCACCGACGTGGTCCCGGCCTGGAAGCTCGCCCTGGGCCGATTCCTGGCCCGGGTCCTGCCCTGGGCCCCCATCCCCAGCGGTCTGGACCCGGCCGGGCTGGCCCTGGACCTGGACGTGG
>CAYMFV010000167.1:0-6623 GCA_964389745.1 uncultured Planctomycetales bacterium
GGGGGGGGGGGGGGGGGGCCCAGGGCCGCCCCCGGGCGGCCGGGGGGTTCGCCGCACTGGTGGGCGACCGAGGGTTGGACCTACTCGGCGGGGGGGGGGGGGACCGGGAGGGCCGCGCGGTGGCGACCTTCGCCGGCCCCCCCCCCTTCGGACCGGCCCAGGCCCTGGTCTGCGTCCCCCAGGACGCCCCCCCCTACGCCCACCGGGGCCCGGGCCACCTGGACTGGTGCCGCTACGTGGAGGACGTCCTCCTCTTCCTGGCGGAGCGGACCGGCGGCCGCATCCTCGGCCTGTTCACCAACCGCCTGGTGCTCCAGGAGGTGGCGGAGCGCCTGGCCGCCCCCCTGGCGGCCCGGGGCGTGCCCCTCTTCTGGCAGAACATGCCCGGGCTCACCAAGGAGGAGATCGTCGAGCGCTTCCGGGCCCGGGTGGACAGCATCCTCCTGGGACTGGACACCTTCTGGTACGGGGTGGACTTCCCCGGCGAGACCCTCCAGTACGTGGTCCTCACCAAGCTGCCCTTCGGCGTCCTCGACGACTACCACTACGCCCAGCGGGCGCGCATGGGCGCCGGCCCGCACCGCAACCGCGTGTACCTGCCCCGAGCCCTGGCCATGTTCCGGCAGGGCTGCGGCCGGCTGCTGCGCACCGAGGAGGACCGGGGGGTCATCCTGATCCTCGACCGCCGGGTCCTGGAGCCCCGCCACGGCGGCTTCCTCCGGGAGCTCCCCGGTGGCCCCGACGAGTTCAGCGAGCCCAACCTCCTGGTGGCCGGGAGCGACGACTGCCTCCGCCGGGCCTTCCACCACATGCGCCTGGGCGCCGAGCTGGCCCGCCGGGGCCTCGACGAGGCCTTCTCCGCCTGGCGGAGCGGCGCCCGGGTCGCGGAGGAGGAGGACCTGCCCCCGCTATGATTGACGGCGTGGAGTTCCTCCGGAAGGGGATGGCGCCGGCGTTCCTCCTGGCGCCGGTCCTGCTGCTGGCCTGTGGGCGCGGCCCGGAGGAAGCGGCGGCCGGGGCCGCGTCCGCGCCGGCCGGGCCCCGCTGGAACGTGGTCCTCATCTCCCTGGACACGACCCGGGCCGACCGCCTGGGCTTCGCCGGGAGCGAACGCCCCACCTCCCCCCACCTCGACGCCCTGGCCGCCGAGGCCCGGGTCTTCAGCGACTGCCTGGCCACCAGCAGCCTCACCGACCCGAGCCACCGGAGCCTCTTCACCAGCCACCACGTCCGCCGCCACGGCATCCTGCGCAACGGCTGGCCGAGCCGGGATCCCTACACCATGGCCGGCCTGCTCCGGGCCGCCGGCTGGCGCACCGCCGGCTTCGTGGCCGGTGGTCCCCTGGACCGGAAGTTCGGCTTCGCCGAGGGCTTCGACACCTGGGAGCAGGCGGTGGAGGGCGTCCGCAACGCCCACCTGGGCCGCATCGGCATCGCCGTCGACGGGGCCCGGCGCTGGCTGGAGACCGCTGGCCGGGAGCCCTTCTTCCTCTTCGTCCACGGCTTCGACCCCCACTGCCCCTACACCCCCCCCCCGGAGACCCGGGGCACCTGGAGCGACTGGTACCAGGGCCCCCTGGACCCCGCGGGCCGTTGCGGCCAGGACGGCTTCGGCGAGTGGCTGGACCAGGGCGGCCTCGGCCCGGAGGAGCAACGCTACCTCCAGGACCTCTACGACGAGGAGATCCTGGCCGCCGACACTGCCATCGGTGCCCTCCTGGACGACCTCCGGGAGCGGGGCCTCCTGGAGCGCAGCGTGGTCGTCTTCCTCTCGGACCACGGCGAGAGCCTGGGCGAGCACAACTGGGTGGGCCACGCCCGCATGTGGCACGAGGAGCTGTGGGTGCCCCTCCTGATCCGCTTCCCAGGCGGTCGCTGGGCCGGCCGGGACGACTCCCCGGTGCAGCTCGTGGACGTCCTCCCGACCCTCTTCTCCTTCCTCGGCGTCCCCGCCCCCCCCGGGGTCCAGGGGCTGGACCTGATGCCCTGGATCCGGGGCGAGGCAGCCGCCCCCCCCGGGGAGCGGCTGCGCCTGTCCCGGGCCGGCAACCACGTCGCGGTCCAGCTCGGCCGGCGCTGGAAGGTTGCCTTCCGCTGGGACGGGCCGCACATGGCCTTCCGCCACCTCTACGACCTGGAGACGGACCCGGGCGAGACCGTGGATCTCTTCCCCACCGCCGAGGGCCGCCGACGCACCCGGGAGATCCTGGAGCGCTTCCAGAGCTGGACCGAGGCCCAGGCGGCCGGCGACGAGCGCTGGCGGACCCGGCGCCTGAAGGAGGAGCTGAGCGCCGAGGACCGGGCCGGCCTCGAGGCCCTGGGCTACGTCGAAGGCGACGAGGAGGAGCAGCGTTGAACCCCCGGCTCCCGCCCCGGGCCGGCCTCCTCCTGGCCGGGCTCCTGCTGCTCCCGGGCGCCTGCAGCCGGGAGGAACAGCCCCGGCCGAACGTCGTCCTGGTCTGCATCGACACCTGCCGGGCAGACCGGGTCGGGGTGCCGGCCGGGCCGGACGCAAGCATCACCCCGGCCCTGGATGCCCTGGCCGCCAGCGGCGTGCGTTTCACCGACTGCCTGGCCCAGAGCAGCGGCACAGGCCCCAGCCATCGCTCCCTGTTCAGCGGCCAGTACGTACACCGCCACGGCATGTACGACCACTTCCTGACCGAGGCGCCCTGGAGCCTGGCCTCCCTCCTCCGGGACCGGGGATGGCACACCGCCGCCTTCACGGGGGGGGGGTACGTGCGGCGCAAGTACGGCCTGGACCACGGCTTCGAGGTCTTCCTGGAGCCGGCCGGGGAGCCGTGGATCCGCCCCCTGGGGGAGGCGGTGACCATGGCCGAGGAGTGGCTGCGACGCAGCGACCGGGAGCCCTTCTTCCTCTTCGTCCACGGCTACGACCCCCACTGCCCCTACTGGCCCCCGGAGCCCTGGCGCAGCCGCTACGCCGGCTGGTACCAGGGCGACCTGGACATCCGCCAGCTCTGTGGCATCCGGGACTTCCGCCCCCTCCTGGAGGACGGTCGCCTCGGTCCCGAGGAGCGCCGCTGGCTGGACGACCTGTACCGGGGCGGGGTGGCCGCCGCCGACGCCGCCCTGGGCCGGCTGCTCGGCGTCCTCGAGGAGCTGGGCCTGGCCGAGGACACCCTGGTGGTGGTGACCAGCGACCACGGCGAGAGCCTGGGCGAGCACGACTGGGTGGGCCACACGCGCATGTGGCAGGAGCAGCTCCAGGTGCCCCTGGTGCTCCGCTTCCCCCCCGACCGGGGCGGCCAGGAGTGGACCGGAGAACGGGACGCACCCGTGGAGCTGGTGGACCTCCTGCCCACCATCCTCGACTGGCTGGACCTGCCGGTGCCGGCGGGCGTCCAGGGCCGCAGCCTCCTGCCCATCCTCCGGGGGGACGGACCACCCCCCCCCCGCGAATGGCGGCTGGCGAAGTTCGGCGGCCGGGAGGCGGTGGTGGCCGGGCGCTGGAAGGTGATCCTGCGCCGGAAGGGCGGGCAGATCGTCGAGCGCCACCTCTACGACCTGGCCGAGGACCCGGGGGAGACCCGGGATCTGGCCGGGACGCCGGCCGGGGAGGCCCGGCTGGCCGGCATCCTCGACGAGTACCTGGCCTGGCGGGCGGCCACCCGAGAGGAGGACCGGCGCTTCCGAGGTCGCCGGCTGCGCCTGGAGCACAGTGCCGCCGAGCAGGCCGCCCTGGAGGAGCTCGGCTACGTCGAGGACGAGGAGGATCGCGAGGGGGGGGGCTGATGCCGGCGACGACCCATGACTGGCTGCGCATCGGCCACACGCTGCTGCGCTTCCGAGGCGACGAGGCTCCCGGCCCCGGCGAGGCCCTGGTGGACCTGGAGCCCGCCGGCGCCGCCGGCCCGGCCTGGCTGGAGCATGGCGGCCTCCTGGGCGTCCAGGCGATGAGCCCCCTGGCCATCGTCCCGCCCCGGGAGCTGGCCGGCGCCGCCTTCCTGGGCGGCGGCCCGGGCGCCGCCCTGCCCGCCCTCTGCGCCCGGGCCTACGGCTTCGGCCGGGTGGTGGTGCTCCTCCCTGAGGAAGAGCAGGCAGCCTTCGCCGCCGCCGCCCGGGCGACCCCGGGGGCCGGTCCGGCGGAGGCCCTGGCTCCGGACGCCCCCCTCCCCGAGACGCCTGACTTCTTCCGGGTGGCCCTGGGCTGCGGCGGCCGGGTGCCACCCCGGGAGGAGCTGGAGCGCTGGGTCCGGCGCGTCAGCCCCGGGGGCCAGATCCTGCTCTACGCCTTGCCCGCCGCCGGGCTGGAGCGGACCTTCGCGGACTGGAGCCAGGACGGCCTGGCCCTCCGGGCCTGCGGCTTCGCCGGCGAGGAGGCCTTCCTGGCTGGCAGCCACGACCTTCCCGGCGTCCTGACCCTACCGTGACCTCCCCCCCCCGCGGCCCCGACTCCGAGGCGGCCCTCCGGGACCTCGCCCTCCAGCTCCTCGACCGGGCCGGGCTGCGGCCCGAGCACCACGTCCTCGAGCTGGACTGCGGGGACGGCTGGCTGGTGCGCCTGCTGGCCGACCTCCTCGGCGGCGGCCGAGTCTTTGGCGTGGACCCGTCCCCGAAGCGGATCGACCTGGCCCGGAGCACGCCCCATCCCCCCCGGGTGTCCTTCACCCAGGCCGAGGCCCGGGAGCTGCCCTTCGCCCCTGCCAGCCTCGACCGGGTCCTGTGTCTGGCGGGCCTCTCCCGGTGGCCGGATCCGGCGGCCGGCCTGGCCGAGGTCCACCGGGTCCTGAAGCCCGGGGGCGGGTTCCTGGGGCTCCTCTTCCCCGGATCGGAGGCACTACCAGGCGGGGAGGCCTGGCTGGCCCGACTCCGGGGGGCGGGCTTCGCGGCGGTGGCCGCCGAAGAGATCCGGGACCGCCGGCCCGAGCCCCCGGCCGGGGCCCTGGGCCGGGCCCTCCTCCTCCGGGCCCGGCGGCCCGACTAGTCTTGGATGCGCAGGGCCACGGTCTCGACGCCCTGGAGCCGGGACCAGGAGGCGAAGACCCCGGCGCCCCCCCCCTGGCTGTCGAGTGTGGCCTGCCAGGTGAGGCGGGCGGTGCTGGCCTGGGGGAGGACGGCGTCGTCGGGCACCAGGGTGAAGCGCAGGTCCACGTCGGTGAAGCCCAGGCCCGGGGGCATGAAGCGCATGCCCCCCCAGAAGGCGAAGACGCCGTGGGGCTCCAGGGCGAAGTCCTGGTCGTAGTCCCCCGTCTGGCCGTCGAGCATGTCCATGGGGAAGGCGTAGTGGCCCAGGGGCAGGCCCAGCCAGGGATCCAGGAGGGGGAAGTCCAGGGTGCCCTCGAAGTAGACCGCGTACTTGCCCCCCCCCACAGCCTCGAGGTGGAGGGTGACCGGGCTCGCCAACGCGGCGTAGGGCCGGCCGGCCAGGTCCAGGGCCATGCCCTCGAAGGAGGCGTCCCAGCTCAGGAGGGTGGGCGCACCAGGCCGGTAGTCGGCGGTGATGGGCCCGCCGGAGCTCAGGCAGGCCGCCAGGGGGAAGAGGAGGGCCGGAGCCAGGGCCGGCAGGCGGCGGCGCTTCCGGGGATCGGCCATGCCTGCAGGCTAGAGGGCAGGACATGCCCCGGGGTCGTGACTTCGTCCCCGATGCGAATCACATATCACGATTCCGGGCGCTGCCGCTGGCGGATCTGGGCCCGGATGGCCTCCAGCCGCTCCCGGATGCGCCGCTCCAGGCCCCGGTCCGTGGGCGCGTAGAAGCGCCGGCCCGCCAGGGCCTCGGGGAGGCACTCCATGGCCGTGATCCCCCCCTCCTCGGTGTGGGCGTGGTGGTAGCCCTTGCCGTAGCCGAGCTCCTTCATCAGGCCCGTGGGAGCGTTGCGGAGGTGCATGGGCACCGGCCAGGCGTAGCCCTGGCGGACCAGGCCGGCGGCCTCTCCCAGGGCCCGGTAGAGGGCGTCGGACTTGGGCGCCACCGCCAGGTACACCGCCGCCTGGGCCAGGGCCAGGTCGCCCTCGGGGGAGCCCAGGAAGTGGAAGGCGTCCCGGGCGGCCAGGGCGACCCGGAGGGCGTTGGGGTCGGCCAGACCCACGTCCTCCACTGCCATGCGCACCAGGCGCCGGGCCAGGTACATCCGGTCCTCCCCCCCCTCGAGCAGCCTGGCCAGCCAGTAGAGGGCGGCGTCCGGGTCCGAGGAGCGCACCGACTTGTGCAGGGCGCTGATCAGGTCGTAGTGCTGCTCGCCGGCCTTGTCGTGGAGCAGCGCCCGGCCCTGGAGGACCGCCGCCACCGCCTCGTCCCGGAGGGGCTCCCCGACGTCGCTCTGCCGGGCCGCCGCCTCCAGGGCGACCAGGGCCCGGCGGGCATCGCCGCTGGCGTAGCGGGCCAGGGAGCGGAGCTGCTCGGGGGTGGCGGTGAGCCGCCGGGCCCCGAGCCCCCGCTCCCGGTCGGCCAGGGCCCGCTCCAGGAGCTCCACCAAGTCCTCCTCGGAGAGGGGCTCGAGGACGTGCACCGCCACCCGGGAGAGCAGCGGGCCGATGACCTCGAAGGAGGGGTTCTCGGTGGTGGCCCCCACCAGGAGGATGTCGCCCCGCTCCACGTAGGGCAGGAAGGCGTCCTGCTGGGCCTTGTTGAAGCGGTGGATCTCGTCCACGAAGAGCAG
>CAYMFV010000168.1:0-6593 GCA_964389745.1 uncultured Planctomycetales bacterium
GGGTCAGGCTGTCCGCCAGGAGGTCCAGCAGCGGGGCGGCCTGCTCGTGGCGGCCGTCCCGGAGCAGCCCGGTGGCCGTCTCCAGCAGCCGGTGGTGGGCGTGGAGGTCGCAGCGGGCCAGGGCCCCGGCCTCGACCAGCGCCGGGACCTCCACGCCCCGGCCCGCCTCGTCCAGGGCCAGGAGGAGGCTCGGCAGCCCGTAGGGGATCGCGTCGTGGCCGCCCTCGAGGAGGGGCTTCAGGGCGGCCTTCCTCCGTTCCAGGAGGTCCTGGATGGCCTGCCAGTCCCGCTGCCGGGCCCGGGCCGAGAGCCAGCCGGCCGCCAGCCAGGCGAGCCGGCTGTCGTTGGCCTCGGGCAGCTCGGGAAGGTCGTCGCGACCCCGGAGGCCGTCCAGGAAGCCACGGTGGAAGTAGCTGGCGTGGCGGCGGGTGTTCAGGTGGACGAAGGCGTCCACCACCTCCTCGGCCTCGTCCAGGTCCAGGGCGCCGGTCTCCCCGGCCACGGCCGCCACCACGGTGCGGATGAGGAGACGGTCGAGGACGTCCAGGGACTCGGGAAGCTCCTCGGCCGGCGGCGGCGCCTCGGTCCGGACTTCCCCCGGCTCCTCCGCCTCGCCCTCGGCCGGCGGCCCGCCCTCCAGGGCCCGGGCGAGGCCGGCGTAGAGCTCGGGGTGGCGCCGGTGGAGGGTCCCCACCAGGACCGGCAGCAGGGAGGCGTCGGGGTGGCCGGCCAGGGCCGCCAGGGCCTCCCGGGCCCGGTCCTCGGCCACCGGCTCCGGGCGCGCCTCCTCGTCCAGGACGCCGTCCCGGTGGGGCACGCCGAGGCGGTCCAGGAGAGCGGTGAGCAGCCCCCGGCGGGGCCCCAGGAAGAGGGCGGGCAGGAGGTCCTCGACCAGGGAGACCGGCGGCCGGGCGACGGTGGCCAGCAGCCGGGCCAGCTCGGCGTCGGGGGCCCGGAGGAGGCGCTGGGGCCGGAAGCCCCGCTGCCGGGCGAGGCAGGCGACGGCCCGTTCCCGGCCGTCGTCCCGGCCCTCGGGGTTTGCCAGCAGGCTCTCCAGGGCCTCCTGCCGCTGGGCGCGGGGCAGCTCCTGCCAGAGCGGGATCCAGGCGGTCACTTGCGACTCCAGAAATGGGAAGAAAGGACAGAGGCATCGTGCCAGCGGGCCGGGACCGGGTCAAGGGAAGGCGCCTGCCCCGCCTTGTCGCTCCCTGGTCCGCCCCGTAGGATGCCCGGCTCCCCGCCGGCTGCGACCATGCCCGAGGACCGCTCCGCCACCGACTTCGTCCGCAGGATCGTCTACGAGGACCTGCGGAGCGGCCGCCACGACCACGTGGTGACCCGCTTCCCGCCGGAGCCCAACGGCTACCTGCACATCGGCCACGCCAAGGCCATCTGCCTGGACTTCGGCCTGGCCGAGGAGATCCCCGGCAGCCGCTGCCACCTGCGCTTCGACGACACCAACCCGGAGAAGGAGGAGCAGCGCTACGCCGACGCCATCCAGGAGGACGTGCGCTGGCTGGGCTTCGACTGGGGCGAGCACCTCTACCACGCCTCGGACTACTTCGAGCAGCTCTACGAGTGGGCCGAGCACCTGGTGCGCACCGGATTCGCCTACGTGGACGACCAGAGCGCCGAGGAGATCCGGGCCACCCGGGGCACCCTGACCGAGCCGGGCGTCCCGAGCCCGTGGCGGGAGCGGAGCGTGGAGGAGAACCTGGACCTCCTCCGGCGCATGCGCGCCGGGGAGTTCCCCGACGGAGCCCGGGTGCTCCGGGCGAAGATCGACATGGCCCACCCGAACCTGGTGATGCGGGACCCGGTCCTCTACCGCATCCTCCACCGGGAGCACCCGCGCACCGGCTCGGCGTGGTGCATCTACCCGACCTACGACTTCGCCCACGGCCAGTCCGACGCCATCGAGGGCATCACCCACTCCCTCTGCACCCTCGAGTTCGAGAACCACCGGCCCCTCTACGACTGGCTCCTGGAGCACCTGCCGGTGCCCCACCGGCCCCGGCAGATCGAGTTCGCCCGCCTGAACCTGACCCACACCGTGCTGAGCAAGCGCAAGCTCCTGCGCCTGGTGGAGGAGGGCGTGGTCGAGGGCTGGGACGACCCGCGCATGCCCACCCTCGCCGGCATGCGGCGCCGGGGCTACCCGCCGGCGGCGATCCGTGCCTTCTGCGAGCGGATCGGCATCAGCAAGGTGGAGAGCCGGGTGGACCTGGCGCTGCTCGAGCACTGCGTCCGGGAGGAGCTGAACCGCAGCGCGCCCCGGGCCATGGTGGTCCGCGACCCCCTGCGCCTGGTGGTGGAGAACTGGCCCGAAGGCGAGGTGGACTGGATGGAGGCGGTCAACAACCCCGAGGACGCCACCGCCGGCACCCGCCAAGTGCCCTTCGGCCGGGTGGTCCTGGTCGAGCGGGACGACTTCCGGGAGGATCCGCCCCGGAAGTGGCGCCGGCTGGCCCCCGGCAAGGAGGTGCGCCTGCGCTACGCCTGGTACGTGACCGTCCGGGATGTGGTGAAGGACCCGGCCACCGGCGAGGTGGCGGAGCTGCGCTGCACCTACGACCCCGAGAGCCGGGGGGGGGGCACGCCGGACGGGCGCAAGGTCCGGGGCACCATCCACTGGGTCTCGGCGGAGCACGCCCGGGAGGTGGAGCTGCGCCTCTACGACCACCTGTTCCGGGTGCCGGACCCCGACGACGTGCCGGAGGGGGGCAGCTTCCTGGACAACCTGAACCCCGACAGCCTGCAGGTGCAGCGGGCCATGGCCGAGCCGGGCCTGCTGGCGGCGGCGCCGGGCAGCCACTGGCAGTTCGAGCGGGTCGGCTACTTCGCCGTGGACCCGGTCCTGTCCCGGCCCGGGGCGCCGGTCTTCCACCGCATCGTCGGCCTCCGGGACAGCTGGGGGAAGATCGAGGCCCGCCTGCGCCAGCAGGAGCAGCAGTAGGCGGCCACGGGGCCGTCAGTCGCCGGCTGGCGGCGAGGCGAGCTCCCGGCGCGGGCAGGGGGGCAGGCACTCGTCGCAGGAAGCGTCCACGGGCATGGTCTCGGCGCACTCCACCGGGTCGCAGCAGGTCTGGCAGACCCGCTTGAAGGCGCGATAGCCCAGGAGCTCTACGTCCCGGGAGAGGAAGTGGTCCCGGACGGGCTCGGGCTGCAGGAGGTCGGTGGACAGGTACTTCTTGTTGTCGTCGGGAAAGACGGTCACCACCACCGGCTCCCCCTCGTTCCGGTCCAGGACCTGGAGGCAGCCCAGGAAATTGGCGCCCGAGGAGATGCCCACGCCGAGCCCCAGCTCGGCCGCCAGGCGCCGGGCCATGAGGATGGCGTCGCCGTCGTCCACCGCCAGGATGTCGTCGGCGTAGTCCAGGTCGATGATGGGGGGGATGAACTCGTCGGAGATGCCCTGGATGCGGTGGCTGCCCACGCAGTGGCCGGTGGAGAGGGTCGGCGAGCTGGCCGGCTCGAGGGGATGCAGGCGGACAGCGGCCCGGTGGCTGCGCAGGCAGCGGCCCACGCCCATGAGGGTGCCGCCGGTGCCGACGCCGGCGACGAAGGCGTCGGGCACCAGGTTGCGGAAGTGGAGCTGCCACCAGATCTCCGGGCCGGTGGTCTCCTCGTGGGCGGCGATGTTGGCCTCGTTGGAGAACTGGCGGGGCAGGAAGGCGCCCGGGGTGGTGGCGGCCAGCTCCTCCGCCCGGCGGATCGCTCCCAGGAAGCCCCCCTCCTGGCGGCTCACCAGGCGCACCTCGGCCCCGAGGCTGCGGAGCAGGTTGAGGCGTTCCCGGCTCATCCAGTCGGGCATGAAGATGACCACCGGGTGGCCCAGCGCCCGGCCCAGGGCGGCGAAGGAGATGCCGGTGTTGCCGCTGGTGGCCTCGATGATGGGGGCGTCTGGCTGGAGCTCCCCCAGGTCGGCGGCCCGCTGCAGGATGCCCAGGGCCATCCGGTCCTTGATGCTGCCGGTCAGGTTCAGGTGCTCGGCCTTGGCGTAGATGCGCTGCTCCCGGCCCCGGAAGCGGAACTGGATCTCCAGGAGGGGGGTGTTCCCCACCAGACACTGGAGGGTCTTGAGGCGTCGGGGGTAGGAGAGGGGCGGGGCGTCGGACATGGCGGGTGGGCCTTGGATGAGCTGGAACTTGTGCTATCTGTTTCTAATCCTGCCCTGACTCGGACGCCAGGGCAGCGCCGGTACCGTGCTGCGCATCCTCCTCGTGACCCTGGCTGTCCTGGTCCTCAACCTGCCCTTCGGCTGGTGGCGGGAGGGGGTCCGGAAGTTCTCCTGGCGCTGGTTCCTGGCCGTCCACGCCCCCATCCCCCTGGTGGTGGCTCTGCGACTTGCCTCGGGTCTGGGCTTCCAGTGGTACACCTATCCCTTCCTGGTGGCCGGCTTCTTCGGCGGGCAGCTCCTGGGTGGCCGCCTGCGCCGGCGGCGGGGCTAGAATCCCGACTTCGCGCCCGGGGGCAGCCCCGCGGCTGGCACGGGAAGGAGCCATGAGTGCCCAGCTCTTCCTGCAGAACATCATCGCCATCATCTGGGACTTCGACAAGACCCTGTTGCCGGGCTACATGCAGGAGCCCCTGTTCCGGCACTACGGCGTGGACGGCGCCGAGTTCTGGCGGGAGGTGGCGGGGCTTTCCGATGCCTATCGCCGGCGCGGGGCCGAGGTCGTGGCCCGGGACACCATCTACCTGAACCACATCCTGGCCTACGTCCGGGCCGGGGTCTTCCGGGGCCTGGACAACCAGAAGCTGCGGGAGCTGGGCGCAGAGCTCGAGTTCTATCCCGGGGTGCCCGATGTCTTCCAGCGCCTGCGGCGCCAGGTGGAGGAGAACGAGGAGTACCAGAAGCGGGAGATTGCGGTGGAGCACTACATCGTCTCCACGGGACTGCGCCAGCTCATCCTCGGCAGCGCCGTGGCGGAGCACGTGGCCGGCGTCTGGGCCTGCGAGTTCGTGGAGGGGACGCCGGCGCCGGGCTACATCCGGGAACGACAGCTCCCCCTGGTCGAGTCGGCGGGGGAGATCACGGACGTGGCCTATGCCATCGACAACACCACCAAGACCCGGGCCATCTTCGAGATCAACAAGGGCACGAACAAGCACCCGGAGATCAACGTCAACGCGGCCATCGACCCGGAGCAACGGCGCGTGCCCTTCCGCAACATGATCTACGTCGCCGACGGCCCGAGCGACGTCCCCGTCTTCTCCATCCTGAATCGCTACGGTGGCAAGACCTTCGCCGTCTATCGGGCCGGCTCGGAGCGGGAGTTCGAGCAGGTGAACGAGCTGCAGCAGCAGGGGCGCATCCAGGCCTTCGGGGAGGCGGACTACCGGGAGGGCTCCCATACCTCCATGTGGCTGCGCACCGCCGTCCGCCGGATCGCCGACCGGATCGTCGAGGACCGCCGCCGGGCCCTGGGCGAGCGCACCGGTCCGGCTCCCCGGCATCTCGAGGACTGAAGCCCGGGTGGCGTGGTAGCGTGGAGGGCGACGCCGGCAACCCGTCGGCGTCCGCCCTCAACCCCCAGTCTCCCATGCACAAGACCCCCATTGCGGCTTTGCTGCTGGCCGGCGTGATCCTGGCCGGGCCCGCCCTGGCCCAGACCACGGTCACGTTGACCGCCACGGACTCCAAGTCCATCAACCCCGCCGGCTCCAACTGGAACGACAACCGCTTCCGGGCCTACTACAGCTCGGGCATCGACTACGTCGATGGCTTCGTCAAGTTCGACCTCTCGAGCATTCCCGACGGCGCCAGCATCGTGTCCATGACCTTGCGGGCCTACCACGAGGCGGGCTTCGGCAACCCCTTCGACAACCCCGAGGTCCAGGTCTACCGGGTGGCCGACGACAGCTGGTCCCGGAGCAACCCGGCGGATCCCCACCCGGGCCTGAACGAGGTCCTCACGGGCATCTACACCGGCTTCCCGAGCGCCGACCTGGTGCCCGTGGACTTCATCCTCGACGTGACCGCCGCCAACTGGTCGGTGGACCTGGCCGACGACACCCTGTCCCTGGCGCTGCGCAACATGGCTGGCCTCGTGGGCCGCTACTCCTACGTCTACTTCTACGGCGCGGACGCCGCCCCGGCACCGCCCGAGCTGATCGTCGAGTACACGAGCTTCACGCTGAGCTCCTCGGGCACCTGCGGCGGCACGATGACCTTCCGCACGGCCGGCTTCACGCCGGGCGGCCAGGTGGCCTTCCTCTACGGCTTCCCGGGGGTGTTCACCTGGACCGGCTCGCCCTGCACGGGCACGACGGTGGACATCGCCAACCCGACCATCGCCCAGCTCTCGACGGCCACCTTCCTGACCACCACCGTGCCGGCTGCGGCCTGCGGGCGCATCCGCGTGCAGGCGGTGGACGTCAGCACCTGCTCGGTCAGCAACTACATCGACCTCTAGACGGCGGGCAGGCGCCCGGCGACCAGGGCGAGGATCTCCTCCTCGGCCCGGGCGGCCTGCTCCTCCAGCCCGGTGGCCCGCTCGAGGAAGCTCTGGCGGGCCGCCTCGTCGGCGAGGCCGGGCAGGTTGATGCGCACGTTGAGGGCCGCTCCCCGGACGGCGGTCCGGGCGCAG
>CAYMFV010000169.1:0-6443 GCA_964389745.1 uncultured Planctomycetales bacterium
ACCACCACCCTCCCACGCGGCCACCGCCCCCCACCACAGGGGCCCCCCAGGGGAAGGGGAGCCCGGGGGGGGGGGGCAGCCGGGGGCCGGCGCACACCCCCCCCCCAGAGGCGGCCCTCGTGGGTGAAGAGGGGCACCGCCAGGCCCCCGGCCACGGGCACCGGCCCCAGGCCCCCGGTCGCCCGGTGGACGGCGGCGGTGATCCTCTCCATCGGGAAGTCGGCGGGCCGGCGGCGGCTGCCCGTGGGATTGAGGAAGGCGCCCACCGGGACCAGCCGGCCGCCGGCCGGGACCATGCGGGTGTCCACCAGGACCGCCTCGGAGAACTCGGCCCACACCGGCCAGGAGAGGAGCTCGGCCAGGTTGCCCTCCCAGCCGCCCCGGTTGATCCGGGTCGCCAGCCGCTCGCCCACCACCGGCAGGAGGGCGGACAGCTGGCGCTCCCGGCGGACGCTCTGCCGCAGGTCCTCGCCGGCCGCCCAGGCCGCCAGCGTGCCCATCACCAGGAGGTTGGCGAGGACCAGGGTGAGGGTCAGGCGCTTGCGCAGGGAGGCACCCATGGCGCGGGGCCCCGGCGCCGGGGCGGGTCAGGCGGCGGCGCCGAAGCGCTCCAACATCTTGAACAGGGGCAGGAAGAGGGCCAGGGCGATGAAGGCGACGACGACCGCCATCAGCACCAGCATCACGGGCTCGATGACCTTGAGGAGGACGTCCAGGCTGCGGTTGTAGTTCTCCTCGTAGTTGCTGCCGACGCGCTGGCACATGCGGTCCAGCTCGCCGGTCTCCTCGCCGACCTCGACCATGGAGACCACCACCTCGTCGAAACGACCGGTCCCCTGGAGGGAGGCGGCGATGGACTCCCCTTCCCGGACCTCCTCCCGGACCACGTCCATCGCCTCCCGGTAGACCTCGTTGGTCAGGGAGCCCCGGACGATCTCGAAGGCCCGGAGGTGCGGCACCCCGGCGGCCACCAGGGTGCCGAAGGTGCTGGCGAAGCGGGACACCTGCCCGGTCCGGACCAGGGTGGCCAGGATCGGCAGGCGCAGCCACATGGCATGGTTCCAGCGCCGGAAGGCGTAGGAGCGGAAGTAGAAGAACTGGTACAGGAGCACCGTCACCACCGGCCCCAGGACGACCACGTACCAGTAGCGGACCACGAGGTCCGAGAGGCCCATCAGGGCCAGGGTGATGGGCGGCAGCTCGAACTCCATCTGGGTGTAGAGCTCGGCGAAGCGGGGGATGACGAAGATCATCAGCCCGGCCACCACCAGGCCGGCCACGGTGACGATGATCGCCGGGTAGATGAGGGCGTTGCGCGTCCGGTCCCGGACCGACTGGGAGCGCTCCATGAACTCGGCCAGGCGGTTCAGGACCTGGTCCAGGACACCGCCGGCCTCGCCGGCCCGGGCCATGTTCACGTACAGCTCGTCGAAGACCTCCGGGTGGCTGCCCAGGGCCTCGGACAGGGGCTGGCCCTCCTCCACCATGTCGGCGGTGTCCTCGATGGTGTCCCGGAAGCGCCCCGGCGGCCACTGGCCCGCCAGGATGCGCAGGTTGCGCAGCACCGGCAGGCCGGCCTCGGTGAGGGTGGCCAGGAGCCGGGTGAAGCGCACCAGGTGCTTGAGGGGCACCTTGCGCCGCTGGCGGCGGCCGTCCCCGCCCCCCCCACCAGCACCGCCGCCGGGATGGCGGGCCGGACGGCGAGTGGCAGCCGGGACACGACGCTGGATGCGGGCCACCTACTCGCCCTCCGCCTGCGTCTCCCGGAGAACCTCTTCGAGGGTCGTGCGGCCCGACCGGGCCAGCTCCAGCCCCCGCTCCCGGAGGGACTCGACGTGGCGTTCCCGGGCCATGGCCCGGAGGGCCACGGTGCTCGGGTCCTGGAGGAACTGCTCGCGCAGGGCGTCGTCCATGGGCAGGATCTCGAAGATCGCGGTCCGGCCCCTGTAGCCGGTCCAGTGGCAATGGTCGCAGCCCTTTCCCCGGCGGAAGCCGGGATGGGCCTCGGTGCCGGCCCGGGCCAGGGTCTCCGGCGAGGGTTCGTAGGGGGCGGCGCAGTGCGTGCACACGCAGCGCACCAGGCGCTGGGCGACGATGCCCTCCAGGGTGGCCGCCAGGAGGAAGGGCTCGACCCCCAGGTCCACCATCCGGGTGACGGTGGAGGGCGCGTCGTTGGTGTGCAGGGTGCTCAGCACCAGGTGGCCGGTGAGGGCCGCCTCGACGGCGATCTGGGCGGTCTCCGGGTCCCGGATCTCCCCCACCAGGATGACGTCCGGGTCCTGGCGCAGCATGGTCCGCAGGACCCGGGCGTAGGTCACGCCGATGTCCTCGTTGACCGGGATCTGGATGATGCCGTCCAGGTCGTACTCCACCGGGTCCTCCACCGTCAGGATCTTCAGGTCCGGGGAGTTCACCCGGTTCAGCAGGGAGTAGAGGGTGGTGGTCTTGCCCGAGCCGGTGGGTCCGGTGACCAGGACGATGCCGTGGGGCAGGTGGACGAAGCGCTCCAGGACCTCCGCCTCCGCCTCCGACAGCCCCAGGCGGGTGATGTCGAGCTGCAGGGAGCTCCGGTCCAGGATCCGCAGGACCACGCTCTCCCCCCCCTGGATGGGCACCGTGGAGACCCGCAGGTCCACGGGCCGGCCGTCCACAACCATCTCGATGCGCCCGTCCTGGGGCAGCCGCGTCTCGCTGATGTCCAGGTTGGCCAGGACCTTGATCCGGGAGATCAGGGCCGTGGCCAGGTGGGCGGGGGGCGGGTCCACCTCGTACAGGACCCCGTCCACCCGCATGCGCACCCGGAACTGGCCCTCGCAGGGCTCGAAGTGGACGTCCGCCGCCTGGTCCCGGACCGCCCGGGTGAGGATCGAGTCCAGGAGCCGGACGATGGGCGCCGCCGCCCCGACCTCGGCGGTGGCCTCGGCCTCCTGGGCGGCCCGGGCCTGCTTCTCGTAGGCCTGCTCCACCGCCTCCCGGATGGCCTCGGGCTCGGCCAGGACCGCCTCCACCGGCAGGCCGGTGAGGCTCTGGAGGTCCCCCAGGAGGGGCAGCATGTCCGGGTCGGCCAGGGCCACCTGCAGGCGGTCGCCCTTGCGTCCCAGGGGCAGGGCGCCGAAGGCCCGGGCGGTGCCCGGATCCAGGAGGGCCAGGGCCTCCGGGTCCGGCTGCAGGGCCGAGGCCGGCACCCACTCCAGCCCCTTCTGCACCGCCAGGGCCCGGGTCAGGTCCTCCCGGCTGACCGCCTCCCGCTCCAGGAGGATCTCCCCGAGCCGCCCGCCGGTCCGGCGCTGCTCGGCCAGGGCGGCCTGCAGGGCGCCCATGCGCAGGACGCCAAGGTCCACCAGGATCCGGCCCAGGGGGCGCTCGTCGGGGGCGGCCATGCTCGCTTCAGGCGCCGAGCCGCTGGCGCAGGTCGCCTGGCAGCTGGGCGGCGTTGAGGGCGGTCTCGGCGGTGATGACGCCCTGCTTCACCAGGTGCAGGAGGTGGTCGTCCAGGAGCTGCATGCCCAGGCGCTTCTGGGTCTGCATCACCGAGGGGATCTTGAAGGTCTCCCCCTTGCGGATGTGGTTCTCGATGGCGGAGTTGCGGATCATGACCTCGAAGGCCGCCACCCGCCCCCCCCCGATGCGAGGCAGGAGCACCTGGGAGACCACCGCCTGCAAGGACACCGCCAGCTGGGAGCGGACCTGCTCCTGCTGGTGGGTCGGGTACTGGTCGATGATCCGGTCCACGGTCCGGGCGGCACCGGTGGTGTGCAGGGTACCCATCACCAGGTGCCCGGTCTCGGCCGCGGTGATGGCGGCCGAGGTGGTCTCCAGGTCGCGCATCTCGCCCAGGAGGATGACGTCCGGGTCCTGGCGCAGGACCCGGCGCAGGGCCTCGGCGAAGGTGGGCGTGTCCTCGCCGATCTCCCGCTGGGTGATGACCGACTTGACCGGTTCGTGGAAGAACTCGATGGGGTCCTCGAGGGTGACGATGTGCCGGGCGTAGTGCAGGTTCACCTCGTGCACCAGGGCCGCCAGGGTGGTGGTCTTGCCCGAGCCCGTCGGCCCGGTCACCAGGATCAGGCCCCGGGGCAGGTGGGCGAGCTGCTGCAGCACCGGCGGCGCGCCGATCTCCTGGAAGGACATCCGGTCCTGGGGGATGCGCCGCAGCACCAGGGCCCAGGTCCCGCGCTGGCGGAAGGCGCTGGCCCGGTAGCGGTCCCCGGCGTGGCCGAAGGCGAAGTCGGTGGTCCCCACCTCCCGGGCCTCCCGCAGGCGGTGCTCCGGGGTCAGCTCCCGGACCAGGGTCTCGACCTCGGCCGGCTCGAGGGGAGGCTCGTCCAGCCGGACCAGCTCGCCGCTGACCCGGATGGCCGGCGGCTGGCCGGCAGCCACGTGCAGGTCGCTGGCGTTCTGCTCGACGACGATGCGCAGCCAGAGGTCCAGGCGGCTGCCCGGGGGGATCTCCTTCGTCATGTCTCGATCTCCTCCGCCTTTTCGGCGGGCACCTCGACCCGGGTGACCCGGAGCATCTCCTGGACGGTGGTGAGCCCGGCCAGGACCTTCTCGGTGGCGTCCTCCACCAGGGGCACCCAGCGCTCCTGGTCGGCCGCCCGCCGCCGGAAGGCGGACGGATCGGCGGAGCGGAACAGGACCTCCCGGAGGGCCTCGTCCATCGCCAGCCACTCGAAGACGCCGATCCGGCCCCGGTAACCGCTCCGGCTGCACTCCCGGCAGCCCCGGGGGTGGCGCAGCTTCGCCCCGGCGGGCAGGCGCAGGAGGCGCCGCTCCAGGGGCGTGGCCTCCTCCTCCACGGCGCAGGCCGGGCACAGGCGGCGGACCAGGCGCTGGGCCAGGACGCCCTGGAGGGAGGCGGCGACCAGGAAGGGCGCCACGCCCATGTCCAGGAGCCGGGTCACGGCGCTGGGCGCGTCGTTGGTGTGCAGGGTGCTGAACACCAGGTGGCCGGTGAGGGAGGCCTGAATGGCGGTCTCCGCCGTCTCCCGGTCCCGGATCTCCCCCACCAGGACCACGTTCGGCGCCTGGCGCAGGAAGGCCTTCAGCACCCGGGCGAAGCCCAGGCCGATCTGGGGGTGCACCTGGACCTGGTTGAGGCCCTTGAGCCGGTACTCCACCGGGTCCTCGACCGTGAGGATCTTCCGCTCGGCCCGGTTCAGGGTCTGGAGGGCCGCGTACAGGGTGGTGGTCTTGCCCGAGCCCGTCGGTCCGGTCACCAGGAAGATGCCGTTGGGCCGCTCGATGACCCGCCGGAACCAGGTCAGGGCCCGGGGCGACATGCCCAGCTCCTCCAGGGAGATGAGGTTCGCCTCCCGGTCCAGGAGCCGGAGCACGCAGCTCTCCCCGTGGTTGGTGGGCAGGATCGAGACCCGGACGTCCAGGGTCCGCTCGCCGACCTGCTGCTCGATGCGGCCGTCCTGGGGCTTGCGCTTCTCGGCGATGTCCAGGCCGGCGTTGACCTTGATGTGGCTCAACAGGGGCGGAAAGAGATCCACCGGGTGCTCGGCCACCAGCTGCAGGCGACCGTCCACCCGGAAGCGGATCCGCAGCCGGTCGGCGAAGGGTTCGATGTGGATGTCCGAGGCCCGGGCCGCCACCGCGTCCGCGAACATGCGCTCCACCAGGCGTACCACCGGCGACTCCTCGCTGGCCGCCGCCTCGCCCCCCCCCTCGGGCTCCTCCTGGCCCTCCCGGGGGCCGTAGGCGGCCACCATGGCCTTCTCCCAGGGCTCCCAGGCGGCCATCGCCACCACGACCTCCCGGTCGAGGAGGAAGCGCAGGGTGTCTGCCACCGCCACCCGGGCCGGGTCGGTCACCGCCACCACCAGGCGGTCGCCCTTCTCCGCCACCGGCAGCACCTCCTGCTCCCAGGCCACCCGGGCATCCAGGAGCTCCGTCACGCGGGGGGGGGGCGTCTTGCCGGCCAGGTCGACGAAGGGCAGTCGGGCGAGACGCGCCTGGGCCCGGGCCACGGTGCTGCCGTCGGCCGCTCCCTGCTCCACCAGGATCCGGGCCAGGGTCAGGGAGCGGGTCTGCTGCCGGGCCAGGGCCTCCCGGAGCTGCTCCTGGCTGATGACCCCCTGGGCCACCAGGAACTCGCCCAGCTCCCGGCTCACCGGCGCACCCGGACCGTGGCGTCCACCGGCACCCGGTGCTCGGGGATGCCGCTCTCCGCGGGGAAACGGGCCACCAGCATGGTCCGATGGGGGCCGGCCGGGGCCGACGCCGACAGGACGATCCGCCAGCGGTACTCCCGGCCCTCCTCGCCGCCGGCCTCCTCCAGGAGGAAGGCGCCGTCGCCCTGGAGCTCCACCTGGGGACGGGGCAGGACCAGCCCCTCCCGGTTGGCCTGGATCCATTGAATCAATTTCTTTATTTGCTAAATTTGAAGAAAATGCTTTATCATTTTTAATTGCATCAATGTACTGAATTCCTTTATC
>CAYMFV010000170.1:0-6439 GCA_964389745.1 uncultured Planctomycetales bacterium
CCTTCCATGCCGGCCACGGCCACCACTGCCTCGGCCCGGCGCAGGGCCGGCAGGGCGGCCAGGAGGCGGTGCAGGCCGGCGACGCCCACGTCCGGGAAGGCATCCACCGCCACGTCCTGGAGCTCCAGGGCCAGGCGGGCCTCCTCGGCCACGGGCAGGTCGCTGGTCCCGGCGCAGACCACCGCGACCCGGCCGCAGGGGGGGGGCGGAGGGTCCCGGCGCCAGGAGAGACAGCGGGCCCCGGCGTGGTGGACGGCGGCGGGCAGGACGGCGCGGACGGCCTCGGCCTGGGCCGGGTCGGCCCGGGTGACCAGGAGGCGATCGTGGGCGGCGGCCAGCCGGGCGGCGGCCTCCGCCACCTGCTCGGGGGTCTTGCCGGCGGCGTACACGGCCTCGGGGAAGCCGGTGCGCAGCTCCCGGTGGGTGTCCAGGGTCAGACCGCCGGCCGCCGCCTCGAAGGGCAGGCCGGCCAGGAGCTCCAGGGCCTCGACCACACCCAGGCGTCCGGCCTGCACGGCCTCCAGGATCTCCGTCAGGCGGCTCCGGTCCATGCTCAACGGGCGGCCACGTCCACGTTCAGGGGAGCGGTGCGGCCGGCCTCCAGGAGGGCGTGGCCAAGGCCGGCCACCATCACCGCGTTGTCGGTGCAGTACTCGGGGGCAGCGAAGTGGACCTCCACCCCCGCCGCTGTCGCCAGGGCGGTCAGGGTCTCCCGCAGCCGCTGGTTGCGGGCCACCCCCCCCCCGATGAGGGCCCGGGGGATGCCGGTCCGGGAGCAAGCCCGGAGGACTTTCCTGGCCAGGGTCTCGGCCACCGCCGCCTCGAAGGAGGCACACAGGTCCTCCAGGGGGGGGGTGCCGGGGCGGTCAGGGTCCTCGGGGCGGCCGCCGGGGCCCTTGCAGAAGTAGAGGAGGGCGGTCTTCAGGCCGGAGAAGGAGAAGTCCAGGGAGTCTGGTCCGAGCAGGGGCAGGCGGAAAGGCACCGCCTGCGGGTCCCCGTCCCGGCCGGCCGCCTCGATCGCCGGGCCGCCAGGGTAGCCAAGGCCCAGGAGCTTGGCGGCCTTGTCCAGGGCCTCGCCGGCGGCGTCGTCCCGGGTGGCGCCCAGGAGCTCGTGGGTGATGGGGGAGGTGCTGCGGTAGAGGCTGGTGTGGCCGCCGGAGACCACCAGGGTCACGTAGGGGAAGCGCCACGCGGGCACCGACAGGAGGGCGGCGTAGGCGTGGGCCTCGATGTGGTGCACGGCCAGGAAGGGACGTTCCCAGGCCCAGGCCAGGGCCTTGGCGGCGGTCACGCCCACCAGCAGGGAGCCGAGCAGGCCCGGACGCACGGTGGCGGCCACCGCGTCGGGGATCCCCCCCTCCGGCAGCCCCTCGGCGAGGGCGGCCTGGAGCACCGGCACGATGGCCTCGAGGTGGCCCCGGCCGGCGATCTCGGGCACCACCCCCCCCCAGGCGGCGTGCTCGGCCACCTGGCTGCGGACCACCGAGGACAGGATCTGGCGGCCGTCGGCCACCACGGCCGCGGCCGTCTCGTCGCAGGAGCTCTCGATGCCGAGGACGCGGGCGGTGGCCATCAGCGCCGGCCCAGGGCGGAGTGGAGCAGCTCCAGGGCGGCCTCCAGGTCGGGGTCCTCAGGGGGGGGGCGATCGACGATCTCGGGGAACAGGCGGGCCACCACCTGGCGATAACGATCCGGCGGATCGGGGCTCTCCAGCCAGCCGGCCAGGGCCGCCTCCTGCTCCCGGGTGACCGGCACCGGGACGTCGGGCAGCAGGCCGCCCGCCCGGTCCGGGGCGAGGTGTCCCTCGAGGATGCGGCCGCCCGGCGTCTGGTAGTAGCCGGCGGTCATCTTGAAGGCGAAGTGTCCCGAGGGGTAGTGGTGGACCTGCTGGAAGACGCCCTTGCCGAAGGTGCGGCGGCCGACCAGGACGGCGGCGCCGTGGTCCCGGAGGGCCCCGGCCAGGACCTCGCTGCCCGAGGCGCTGTGCCGGTTCACCAGGAGGACCACCGGCAGGTCGGCGTCGGCGCAGCGCCCGGGCCGGGCGCGGAGGATCCGGCTCTGGTGCCGGTCCCGGAGAGTGCAGACCACCCCGGCCGGGAGGAAGCGGGAGGCGACGCCGACGGCTGCCGGCAGCAGGCCGCCGGCGTTGAAGCGCAGGTCCAGGACCAGGGCCCGGAGTCCCTGCTCCCGGAGCCCCGCCAGGGCCTGGTCCAGCTCCTGGGTGGTGGTGGCGGCGAAGGAGGCGATGTGCAGGGCGCCGATGCCCGCCTCCGGGTCCAGCATGCGCACCTTGACCACCGTGCCGGTGGGCACCGCCTTCCTGAGCAGCTCCGCCTCCCGGGGCGGCCCTTCCAGGGGCTGCCAACGCAGGCGCACCCGGGTTCCCTCCGGCCCCTTGATGCGCCGGGCCACCTCGTTCAGGGGGAGGTCGTCCACGGGGACGCCGTCCACGGCCAGGATGCGGTCGCCGGGGCGCAGGCCGGCGGCCTCGGCCGGCCCGCCGGGAAAGGGCCAGCGCACGTGGGGAACCGGCCCGCCCATGAGCAGGCCGACGCCGATCAGGCGGCCGCTGGACTCCTCCTCCATCCGGGCCAGGCTCTCGGGACCGACGTAGAAGGTGTAGGGGTCCTCCAGGGCCTCCACCATGGCCGCGACCCCCCGCTGCATGAGCCACTCCGGCTCCACCGGGCGCACGAAGTCGTGGGTGAGCTTCTGGTGGACCGAGGCCAGGATGGCCCCCTCCTGGGAGGTCACGGAACGGGACAGGACCGGCCCCAGGAAGATCTCGGCGAGGAAGACCCCGGCGCCGGTGAGAAGGGCGCCGACGGCGATCCCGGCAGGATGGAGGGCGGGCAGGGTCGGCCGGGGCATGGCCGGATTCTAGGCAGGGGCGCAGCCCAGCGCCCGGCCACGGCGTTCGTAGACTCTCGGGCCCGCGCCGGAACCCGCCATGAGCCCCGTCGCCACCCTTCCCCTTCTTCTGTCCCTCCTCCCCCCCCTGGCGGCCCTGCCCCAGGGGCCGGAGGTCGCCCCCGAGCACCCGGACCACCTCCAGCTCCCGGAGGAGTACGACTACCAGGCCCTCCTGGAGGAGCTGACCGACCTCCGGCGCCTGGTGATCCCGCCCGTCCCCGGGGAGCGTGCCCTCCAGTTCTCCTCCTGGGACCGGCGCAGCCAGGCCGGACCCGACGACCCCGAGGCCTGGTACGCGAACGGCGACCGGGGCCAGTTCCTGCGCCAGGAGGAGGGACCCGACGGCCCCGAGTGGGTCCTGGCCGAGAGCGAGGGGCCGGGTGTCGTCACCCGAATCTGGTCCGCCAATCCCTCGGGCGAGCTGCGCTTCTACGTGGACGGGGCCGCCGAGCCGGCCCTGGCGGTGCCCTTCGAGGAGCTCTGCCGGGGGGACGTGGAGCCCTTCCTGGCACCCCTGTGCGGGGAGCGCTCCCGGGGCTGGAACTGCTACCTGCCCCTGCCCTTCCAGCGCTCCCTCAAGATCACCGCCACCTCCGGGGACTTCTACTACCACGTCAACGTGCGCCTCCTTCCCGAGGGCACGCGGGTGCCGAGCCTCTCCCGGGAGCTCCTGGACGAGAACCTGCGCCTGATCCGCTACACCTGCGAGGTACTGGCCAACCGGCGTCTCTACCCCGATCCCTGGAAGGCCCACATGCGGGCCGGCCCGATCCCCCCCGGTCGCACACTGACGTGGCAGTTCCGGGGCAAGGGCACGGTCCGGGCCCTGAACGTCCTGGTCCGGAACCTGACCGAGCTGCCGGACGTGGAGGCCGCCCTCCGGAGCCTGCGCCTGCGGGTGACCGCCGACGGCGCCGAGTCGCCCCAGGTGGACGTGCCCTTCGGCGACTTCTTCGGCTCCGGTCCGGGGTTGCAGCCCTTCACCTCCTTCCCCTTCCGGGTGACCTCCGCCGGCTTCTTCTCCTGCTTCCTGCCGATGCCCTTCCGGGACGGCCTGCGCCTGGAGATCGTCAACGAGGGCCGGGAGAAGGTGGTCGTCCGCCTGGAGGCGGGCCTGGACCAGGAGGAGTGGGGCCCCCTGCGTCTGCACGCCGCCTGGCACCAGGAGAAGGAGATGCCGACCCGGCCCCGGCGGGACTTCCGCATCCTCGAGGCCGATGGGCCGGGCCGCTTCGTGGGCTGCGCTCTCACGGTCCTGAACCCGACCCGGGCCTGGTGGGGGGAGGGGGACGAGAAGTTCTACGTGGACGGGGAGGGCTTCCCGAGCACCTTCGGTACCGGCACCGAGGACTACTTCGGCTACGCCTGGTGCTGCCCGGAGCCCTTCGAGGGCCCCTTCCACGCCCAGGCCCGCTGCGACGGGCCCGGCAACTACGGCTACACCAGCGTCAACCGCTTCCAGCTCGCCGACCACGTGCCCTTCCAGCGCTCCTTCCGCTTCGACCTGGAGGTCTGGCACTGGCAGGACGTGGAGGTGGACTACGCGAGCACCGCCTGGTGGTACGCCCCGGCCACGGCCGGCCACAAGCTCCCCCCCCTCCCGGAGGTTGCGGAGCGGCTGCCCCGGCCGGTGCCGGTCCTCGACATCTGGCGCGCCCCCGGCGCCCTCGAGGCCGAGAGCCTGAAGGCCTGGGTGGCCTCGGGGCCGGGCCAGGTGCGGAAGCAGGACATGGGTGGCTTCGCCGGCGGCAAGTGGAGCGGCGAGCAGCAGCTCTGGTGGACCGGCGGCCAGCCCGGCAACGAGCTGGCCCTGGACATCCCCGCTCCCGCCGACCGGGATCGGCCCTACCGGCTCAAGGCGCGCTTCACGAAGGCCCGGGACTACGCCGTGATCCGGGTGCGGGTGGAGGCGCGCACGGTCCTGAAGGACCTGGACCTCTACGACCCGGAGGTGGTGCCCACCGAGGAGCTGGACCTGGGCGAGGTGCGCTTCACCCGGGACAGCCTGCGGGTCGTCCTCGAGATCGCCGGCGCCAATCCCGAAGCGGTTCCCGCCTACATGGTGGGGGTGGACTTCTTCCGTCTGGAGCCGGTGGCGGCGGAGGAATCGGGAGAGGACGGCGGCGGCTCCTAGAATCCGCCGCCATGGCTGACGCGCCCGAGGAGACCCTGCTCCGCCTGTGGGGGGAGATCGCCGACCTGGCCGCCGCTGCCGAGCTCCTCGGCTGGGACCAGGAGACCTGCATGCCGCCCCGGGGCCAGGAGGGCCGGGGCAGGGTCCTGGCCACCCTGGCGGGGCTCCGGCACGAGCGCCTCACCGCTCCGGCCCTCTGGGACGCCCTGGAGGCCTGCGCCGCCGCCGCCGAGCCCGGCACCCCTCTGGCGGCCATGGTCCGGGATGCCCGGCGCCAGGTGGAGCGAGCCCGGCGGGTGCCCGGGGACCTGGCCCGGGCCCTGGCCGAGACCCAGAGCCGGGCCCTGGCCCGGTGGCAGGAGGCCCGGCGCCAGGACGACTTCAGCCTCTTCCAGGAGGATCTGGAGGCCATCCTGCGCCTCAAGCGGGAAGAGGCCGCCGACCTGGCCGAGGAGGGGCAGGGCCTCTACGACGCCCTCCTGGACGAGTACGAGCCTGGGACCCGGGAGGCCGAGCTGGAGCCCCTCTTCCGGCGCCTGCGGGAGGCCCTGGCGCCCCTGGTCCAGGCCGTGGCCGACTCGGGCCGGGTCGTGGACGAGAGTCCGGCCCGGGGTCGCTTCCCCAGGGACGACCAGCTCGCCTTCGGCCGGATGGTGGCTGAGCGGATGGGCTTCGACTTCCAGGCCGGCCGCCTGGACGCTTCGACCCACCCCTTCTGCAGCGGCTTCCACCCCGGCGACGTCCGCCTCACCTGGCGCTGGCAGGAGGACGACTTCCGCCCGGCCCTCTTCGGGATCATGCACGAGGCCGGCCACGGCCTCTACGAGCAGGGCCTGCCCCTGGAGTGGCAGCGCACCCCCATCGGCGGCGCCGTCTCCCTGGGGGTCCACGAGAGCCAGAGCCGCCTCTGGGAGAACCAGGTCGGCCGGAGCCGGGCCTTCTGGGAGTGGGCCCTGCCCCGCCTCCGGGAGCGCTTCCCCGGTTGCGCCGCCACCTCCGTGGATGTCCTCTGGCCGGCCCTGAACGTGGTCCGGCCCTCCTTCATCCGGGTGGAGGCCGACCAGGTCACCTACAACCTGCACATCGCCCTCCGCTTCGGGCTGGAGCAGGCCCTCTTCCGGGGCTCCCTGGAGGTGGCCGACCTGCCGGAGGCCTGGAACGAGGCCTCGGAGGAGCTCCTGGGCATCCGGCCCCGGACCGCCGCCGAGGGGGTCCTCCAGGACATCCACTGGGCGATGGGGGCCTTCGGCTACTTCCCGACCTACACCCTGGGCAACCTGGTGGCCGCCCAGCTCCATGCCCGGGCCCGGGAGGAGTTCGGCGACCTGGACGCCCTCCTGGCCCGGGGCGAGCTCGAGCCCCTCCGGGACTGGCTCCGGGAGAGGGTCCACC
>CAYMFV010000171.1:0-6428 GCA_964389745.1 uncultured Planctomycetales bacterium
CCCCCGGGTGGACGCCGTGGCGGGCGTCTACAAGGGCCACCACCCCTTCCTGGTGCACACGGCCGGCGCCCGGGACACCTATGGCACGGTGCGCATGTTCCAGCTCGAGGCCGGCGTGCCGGTGATCGTCAGTCACGCCTCCTTCCACGGCTACATGGCCGCCCGGGAGGTGGCCGCCGTCGGGGCCGCCCTCAACATCGGGCCTCGGAACCTGGACTACTCCTTCAACCAGGCGGCCCGGATGCAGGGCCTGGTCCAGGCCTACGAGACGGCCGGCAACCGGGACCTCTCGGTCCAGACCGACGCGCCGGTGGTGCCCCTGGAGGAGTTTCCCTACCAGGCCACCCTGGCGGAGCGCCTGGGCTGCAGCACCTGGGAGGCCCTGGAGGCCCTGAACGTGGATCCCGCCCACCAGCTCCTCATCGACGACCAGGTCGGCCGTCTGGTCCCGGGCCTGGAGGCCGACATCGTCGTCAAGGCCGGCCAGCCCCTCGACCCCCGGACCCCCGTCCAGCTCGTCCTGGTGCGGGGGCGGATCGCCTACGACATCCGAGAAGGCCAGGATTACTGAAGATGCTCCTCCTGCCCCTGCTCCTTGCCGCGCCGGCCCCCCCCCAGGAGGCGGAGGCCCCGGCGCCGGAACTGCACGGCCCGGCCGTCGTCTACCGGGTGGACCGGATCGAGACCCTGAAGGGCGAGGCCCTGCGCAACGCCACCGTGGTGGTCCGGGACGGCGTCATCGAGAAGATGGGGACCGCCATCATCGAGCCCGAGGACGCCGAGGTCCACGACCTTCGTGGCACTGGCTCCACGATCCTGCCGCCCCTGGTCCTGACCCATGCCGACTTCCTGGTGGCGGACAGCCGCGGCCGGGGCCGCTTCGGGCGCTACACGGGCTGGGACTCCCTGTGGGTGGACGAGGAGGACCTGGAGCGCCTCCTGGAGCACGGCGTTCTCCTGGCGGGCGTGGATCCCCCGGGCAGCGGTATTCCCGGGCGGACCTCGGTGATCGCCGCCACCGGCACCGCCCCCCGGCCCCGGCCCGTGGTCCGGGACCTGTACCTGAAGCTGACCATCGACGCCGACAGCAGCGCCAAGGAGATCCTGCGCAAGGCCTTCGCCGACGTCCAGGCGGCCGAGGAGAAGGAGCGCAAGGCCCGGGAGGAGTGGGAGAAGGCGCGCAAGGAGTGGGAGGCGAAGCAGAAGGCCCGGCAGGAGGCCGAGAAGAAGAAGCAGCAGGGTGGGGGCGAGGGCGACGGCAAGGCCGCCGGCAGCGGCCGGGCCCAGGACGGCGGCGAGAAGGAGCAGGGCCAGGCCAAGGAGGAGAAGCCGCCGCCGGAGAAGTTCGAGCCGCCGCCCATCGATCCGGACCTGCTGCCGGTCGTGGAGTGGGTCCACCGGGAGCGCCCGGCCCAGATCTGGATCGAGTCGGCTGCCGAGTGGCTGCACTGGCTCGACGTCCTCGGGGACCGGGACCTGCCCTGGGAGGTGGTCCTCTCCCTGCCCCGGTGGGGCTCGCCCCATCCCCAGACCAACCTCCACGAGGTGGTGGCGGACATCACCGGCCGGGGCGGCCGGGTCTATCTGCCGGCCCGCCTGACCCTGCTCCCGGACACCCGCATCCGCAGCAACCTGCCCGCCGAGTTCCAGCGGGCTGGCGCCACCCTGGTGCTCCTGCCGCCCTTCCAGGGCTGGGCCGGCCTGGAGCGCTGGCGGGCGGCCCTGGCCGAGGTGGTGGCCGAGGGCCTGGACCGGGAGACGGCCCTCCGGGCCATCACCGTCGAGGCCGCCGCGGCCCTGGGCCAGGAGGAGCGGGTCCGGCCCCTGGAGACGGGCGGGCCGGCCACCTTCGTGGTCCTGGACGGGGACGTCCTGGATCCCACCGCCGAGGTGGAGTTCGTCCTCGAGGAGGGCGTGGTCCGCTACGACCGGGAGTGGGAGGAGCAGAGGGAGGAGAATCGCCGATGATCGCCGCCACCAGTCGCTGGCTGCTCGCCGTCCTGGTCCTGGCCGGCCTCGGGCCGTCCCTGGCCGGGCAGGAGCCCCCCCCCGAGGAGAAGCCCGCTCCCCAGCAGGAGGCGGCCGAGCAGGAAGATGCCGCCCAGGAGGAGGAGCAGGAGGAGGCACCGGAGCCCGAGGAGAGTCCCTACCTGGCGGTCGTGGGCGGCAACGTGCACACCGTCACCCAGGGCCTGGTGCCGGCGGGCACGGTCCTCATCAAGGACGGACGCATCCTGAAGGTGGGGACCGGCGTCCGGATCCCCGAGGGCGCCCGGGTCCTGGACGCCACGGGCATGCAGGTCTATCCGGGCCTGGTGGCGGTGGACGCCCGGGGCTTCCTGGGCCGGGGCAAGCGCCCGGAGGACGGCTTCGACCCCTTCGGCCGGAACGTGGCCCTGGGCCTGGCGGGCGGCCTGACCACGGTCCAGCAGGGCAACGTCGTCGGCAAGCTGACCCGGGGCACCCTGGAGGGGCACCTGGTGGCCGCCGAGGTCTGGGTCTCCCTGAACTACTCCACCACCTCGCCCTCCGCCCGGCGCAAGCTGCGGAGCGGGCTCGAGAAGGTCCGGGAGTACCTGCGCCGCCGCCGGAGCTTCGAGCTGGCAAAGGCCCGGGGGGACGAGACGGCCAAGGAGCCCGCGGACAAGGGCCTGGACAAGAACCTCCTCGGCCTCCTGGAGGGCCGGCGCATCGCCCGCTTCTCGGCCAACTCCCTCCGGGACCTGCTGGCCATCTGCGACCTCCTCGAGGAGTACCCGATGCAGGCAGTGATCTTCGGCGGCCGGGAGGCCTGGCTGGCCGCTGATCGCCTGGGCCGCTGCGGCGCCTGGCTGGTGATCACCCCCCGGGCCAAGGCCTGGCCCGACGAGCGCCTGTCCCGGTCCAGCGGCTGGAGCATCGAGAACGCCCGCATCCTCCACGAGCACGGCGTGCCCTTCGCCATCCTCCCGGGGAACACGGGCATCAGCACCGGCGGCATCGCCGGCCGGGACCTGCTGACCCTGCCCATGGAGGCGGCCTTCGCCATCCGGGGCGGCCTGCCCCAGGAGGCGGCCCTGCGCAGCCTGACCCTGGACGCCGCCCGGATCCTCGGCCTCGAGGATCGGGTCGGCTCCCTGGAGCCGGGCAAGGACGGTGACCTCCTGGTCTGCGACGGCGATCTCTTCGACTATCGCACCTTCGTCCAGTGGGCGGTGGTCAACGGGCGCATCGTCTACGACAAGCAGGCCATGCCCTACTTCGCCCACATCCGCCCCCGGCCGTCGCCGGCCGTCCAGGTCCTGGAGAAGCTCCAGGAGACGGACGGCGGGGAGGAGGCGGGCGAGGTGGACGCACCCGAGGACGGCACTCCCTGAACCGCCCCTGGTCAAGGTCCGGGCGGGCGGCATAATCGTCTCCTGCCGCCCCCCGCCTGCGGGCGGCGAGCCCCCCGAGACCTTGGCCAATCCCGTTCTCCAGGAAGGCCAGCGCGCCCCCGCCTTCACCCTGCCCTCGACGCAGGGTGAGCGCCTGCGTCTCACCGAGCTGCGGGGCCAGTGGGTGGTGCTCTTCTTCTACCGCCAGGATGGCGCCAGCGTCTGCACCCGCCAGGTGTGCGAGTTCCGGGACGCCTGGCCGGAGTTCGAGGCAGAGTCGGCGGTGGTCCTCGGGATTGCCCAGGGAGAGGTGGAGGAGCACGCCGCCTTCGCCCGGCGCTGCCGCCTGCCCTTCCCCCTCCTCGCCGACCGGAACCACCGGGTGGCCAGCCGCTACGGCGTTCTCCGGGAGCGGCGCAACGGGGGGCGGCCCTACCTGGGCCTGGTCCGGTGCACCTTCCTCCTCGACCCGACGGGCCGCATCGTCCGCATCTTCGACGACATCCGGGTGGCCGAGCACGCCGGCAAGGTCCTCCGGGCGCTGCGTCGAGCCCGCCGGGTCGAGAGCCGGGAGGTGCGGTGAGCGAGGACCTGCGGGATCTCCTCTTCCGCCTCGGGGGGGGGACGAGCGGCCACGGCCGGGTCAACCTCGGCCGGGAGGAGATGCGCCGGGTCTTCACCCGGATCCTCCAGGGCGGTGGCACGGGCACCCAGGTGGCGGCCCTCTTCGCCCTGCTCCGGGCGCGGGGGCCGGTGGCCGACGAGCTGGCCGGGACGGCGGACGCGGCCCGGGCGCGGCTGCGCTTCCCGAAGCTGCCCGAGGGGGCGGTGGTGGTGGCCACCAGCCGGCTGGGCAAGCACCGCAGCCCCCCCCTGGCGCTGGCGGCGGCGGCGGCAGCGGCCGCCTGCGAGGTGCCGGTGCTCATCCAGGCGGCGCCCCACGCCCGGGGCGCCGGCCTCACCCTGGGCGACCTCTGGCAGGAGCTGGTGGGCCCGCTGCCCGGTGATCCGGAGGTGGTGGAGGGCGGGCTGGAGGAGCACGGCCTGGCCTGCTGGCGCCCCACCGCCAGCGATCCCGGCTGGAGCCGGCTGCTGCGCATCGAGGAGGAGACCGGCCTGCGCAGTCTGCCGGACGTGGTCACCAAGCTCCTCGCCCCCCCCCGCTGCCGGCTGGCGGTGGCCGCCAGCCACGGCCCCGTCCTGGGGCTGGCCGCCGACGCCCTGGCCTTCCTGGGGCATCACCGGGCGGTCGTGGTCCAGGGGGTGGAGGGCTCCCTGGATCCCTCGGTGGTGGGTCGGACCCGGGGCCTGGTCCTGGAGGACGGCGGCACCTTCCCCCTCCGCCTCCTCCCCGAGGACTTCGGGCTCCTCTGGGACGAGGAGCCGGTCTTCCAGGGCCCGGGCCGGCTCCAGGCTGCCTGCCGGGCGACCCTCGAGGTCCTCCTGGGCACGCCGGGGCCGGCCCTGGCCTGCGCCCTCCTCGGGGCGGCGGTCCTGGTGCGCCTCTCGGACCGCACCCGGGACCTGGCCGAGGCCGTGGGCCTGGCCCGGGAGGCCCTGGAGTCCGGGGCGGCCCAGCGCCGCCTCGAGGCTCTCCGGGGGGGCCGGGGCGGTCCCGACGTCACCACCAGGTAACCGCCGGGCGGGGGACGCGGCCTCCGGAGGCTGGTACGGTTCTTGCCGGCCGACGACGACCATGGCCCTGCGCAGCTTCCTCCTCCTCCTGCTCCCGGCGAGCGGTGTGGCCCTGGCCTTCAGCCTGGGCGGTTCCGGCCAGGAGCCCCCCGGCGAGGACTTCGTCATCCCGCCCCGGCCTGCCAACGCCACCTTCGTGGGCTCCGCGGCCTGCCGGGACTGCCACCCGCAGGAGTTCGCCGGCTGGCGGCGGACCCGCCACCCCCGGCAGGAACAGCCGGCCACCCCGGAGACGGTGGTGGCGCCCTTCGACGGCTCGGAGATCGTGGTCGAGGGCGTGGCGATGAAGGCCTGGCGGGAGGGGGAGCGCTTCTTCGTCCGCACCCTGGGACCCGACGGCCGCCTGCACGACTACCCGGTGCTGCGCACCATCGGCGGTTACTGGAAGCAGCGCTACGTGACCGAGGTGGACGGCCACCTGGCGGTCCTGCCCCTGCAGTGGAACGTGGGCACCCGGCGCTGGAAGGAGTACAGCGTGGTCGGCCACGAGTCGGTGGGCAAGGAGGACTACTGGGCCGCCCCGGAGATGGGCTGGGACACCCGCTGCGCCGGTTGCCACACCGTGGGCGCGGAGCTACGGCCCCGGGAGGGGGGGGGCTGGGAGGCCTCCTTCGCCGAGATCGGCATCGGCTGCGAGTCCTGCCACGGGCCGGGCAGCGCCCACGTGGCCGACCCCGAGGCGCCGGGGCGGATCGTCGACCCGTCGGCCCTCTCCCAGCAGCAGCAGGTGGACATCTGCGGGGCCTGCCACACCCGGGGACTGTCCCTGCCCGAGTTCCACGGGGTGCCGGTCCGGACCCGCTGGCCCCAGGGCTACCGGCCCGGGGACCGCCTCGCCGACCACTACCGGAGCCTTCCCCGGGAGGCCCGGAGCACCAAGGCCTTCTGGGCCGACGGCAGCGCCCGGAGCCACCACCAGCAGGCCGACGACTTCCAGCTCGACGTCCACCGGAGCCGGGCCGGGATGGTCTGCACGGACTGCCACGATCCCCACGACCGGAGGCATCCGGGGGAGACCCGGCTTCCGGCCCGGGACAACAGCCTGTGCCTGGCCTGCCACCTGGAGCGCCGGGAGGACCTGGAGGCCCACACCCACCACCCGGCGGACAGCCTGGGGAGCCTGTGCATCGAGTGCCACATGCCCCGGGTGGTGGACCACGCCGAGAAGCTGCAGCTCCGGGGGCACACCCGCCGGCCGCCGGACCCGGCCGGCGCCATGGTCCTCGGGACCCCCGACGCCTGCACACGCTGCCACGAGGACCGGTCCCAGACCTGGGCGGCCCAGGTCCTGGCCGGCTGGCGCCGGGAGCCCCGGCGGCCCTGGCGGGGGCGGGCGGCCCTGGGGCCGGTGGAGGCGGGGCTGCGGCCGGCGCATCG
>CAYMFV010000172.1:0-6378 GCA_964389745.1 uncultured Planctomycetales bacterium
GGTCAGGACCTCGGCGTCGCCCTGCTCGCCGACGGCCCGGAAGGCCCGGGCACGGAGGGTGGCCGGCAGCTCCCCGAGGCGCCGGGCCAGGCGCCGGGCGCCGCCGCTGTCCATGACCCGGCCGAGGAGCTCCAGGAGCCTGGCCCTGGTCCCCAGGTCGTCCCGACCCGTCCAGAGCCGGTGCAGGACGGGCTCCTGGATCTCCGGGGCGAAGTGCAGGAGGGGCGCCTCGTTCTCCTCCGTGGGGTCCTCCAGCCAGGCCGCGGCGTACTCCTCCCAGGCTGCCTCGGCGGCCCGGCGCCGGGCGGCGGTGCGCTCTTCCAGGGTGGCCAGAAGGCCCTCCAGGCCCGGTCCGGGCGGGGCCTGGAGACCGGGCAGGAGGAGGAGGAGGGGCAGGAAGGCGGCCATTCCCGGCCTAAGATAGGCACGTCCATGGATCGCCGTTACGACGTCGTGGTGGTCGGCGGCGGCCATGCGGGCCTGGAGGCGGCGGCTGCCGCGGCGCGGATGGGCGCCGCCACGGCCATCGTCACCCTGGCGGCGGCAGCCCTGGGGCGGATGTCCTGCAACCCCGCCATCGGCGGCATCGGCAAGGGACAGCTCGCCCGGGAGGTGGACGCCCTCGGGGGTTGGATGGGCCTGCTGGCCGACCGGGCCGGCATCCAGTTCCGCCAGCTCAACACGCGGAAGGGGCTGGCGGTGCGGTCGCCCAGGGCCCAGTGCGACCGCCAGGCCTACGAGACGGCGGCCCGGGAGCTGGCCGCCGCCCAGGAGAACCTGGAGGTGCTGGCGGGCGAGGTCGTGGATCTCCTCTGGGAGGGGGGGGGAAGGCGGATCGCCGGGGTGCTCCTGGGCAACGGCCGTCGCCTCGCCGCCGGCGCGGTGGTCCTGACCACGGGCACCTTCCTGGAGGGGGTGCTGCACACCGGCCTCCAGACCCGGGAGGGGGGGCGGCTCGGCGAGGACGGTGCCCGCCGCCTGGGGGAGGCGCTCCGGGCCCTGGGCCTGCCCACCGCCCGGCTGAAGACCGGTACCCCCCCCCGGCTGGCCGCGGACGGCGTCGACTGGAGTCGGCTCGAGGAGCAGCCCGGCGACCCGGAGCCGGTGCCCTTCTCGTTCCTGACCGACAGCCTCCCGGGACCCCAGGTCTCCTGCTGGCGGACCCGGACGACGCCCCGGACCCACGAGATCGTCCGGGCGCACCTGCACGAGGCGCCGATGTACGCCGGGCGCATCCAGGGCCGTGGGCCCCGCTACTGCCCCTCCCTGGAGGACAAGGTGGTGCGCTTCGGGGATCGGGACGGCCACACCGTCTTCCTGGAGCCGGAGGGCCGGGACTCGCCCCTGCTCTACGCCAACGGCATCAGCACCAGCCTGCCGCCGGCGGTACAGGCGGAGCTGGTGCGGACCATCCCCGGCCTGGAGCGGGCCCGGATCGTGCAGCCGGGCTACGCCGTGGAGTACACCCACGTGGCCCCCCGCTGCCTGGGGCGCAACCTGGAGGTCCGGGAGCGCCCCGGGCTCTTCCTGGCCGGCCAGATCTGCGGGACCAGCGGCTACGAGGAGGCGGCGGCCCAGGGCATCGTCGCCGGCATCAACGCCGTCCTCTCCCTCGACGGCCGGGAGGCCTTCATCCTGGGGCGGGACGAGGCCTACATCGGGGTCCTGGTGGACGACCTGGTGGTCAGCGACCCCCGGGAGCCCTACCGGATGTTCACCAGCCGGGCCGAGCACCGCCTGCTGCTCCGGGCCGACAACGCCGACCTGCGCCTGACCCGGCGGGCCGCGGCGGTGGGCGCGGTGGATGGCCGGCGCCTGGCCTGCCTGGAGGCCCGGGAGCGGCGCCTGGAGGCGGCCCGCCGCCGCCTGGAGGAGACGCCGGACCCCGGGAGCGCCGGCGGGGGGCCGCGGCGCAGCCTGGCGGACCGGCTGCGGCGCCCCGGGACGGCCCTGGAGGAGGTTCTCGCCGCCCTCCCCGGGGGCGTCCCGGAGCTTCCGCCCGGGGACCGCATCACCCTGGAGGCCGATCTCCGCTACGACGGCTACATCCGCCGGCAGCGGGACTGGGTGGCCCGGAGCGCCGAGCGGGAGGGCCTGGCCCTGCCCCCGGACCTGGACTACGGCGCCATCCCGGGCCTGCGCCGGGAGGCCCGGGAGGCCCTGGCCGCCTGCCGCCCCGAGACCCTGGGCGCCGCCGCCCGCCTGCCCGGTGTGCACCCGGCCGACGTGGCGCTCCTGGAGGTGGTGGCCGGCCGCCGGCGCCGGAGCCTCAGTTGCCCAGGCCCTCGGGCTCGCCGCCGGTGAGGGCCCGGCAGACCTCCAGGTAGCGGTTCCGCGTGCGCTCCACCACCTCCGCCGGCAGGGGGGGGGGCGGGGGCTGGAAGTCCCAGCCGGAGCTGCGCAGCCAGGAGCGGACGATCTCCTTGTCGTAGGAGGGGGGCTCCTGCCCGGGAACGATCTCCGCCGCCGGCCAGTAGCGGGAGGAGTCCGGGGTCAGGACCTCGTCGATGAGGACCACCTGGCCGTCCAGGCGGCCGAACTCGAACTTGGTGTCGGCCAGGACCAGGCCGGCGGCGGCGGCCCGCTCGGCGGCCTCCCGGAACAGGCGCAGGGCCAGCTCCCGGACCCGCTCGGCGTCCTCCTCGTTGCCGATGATGGCCACCGCCTCCGCCCAGGTGATCGGCCGGTCCTTCTCCTCGCTCTTGGTGGTCGGCGTCAGCAGGACCTCGGGCAGGGGATCGCCGAGGCGCAGGCCCGGCGGCAGGGGCAGGCCCCAGAGGCCGCCGCTGCGCTGGTACTCCCGCCAGCCGCTGCCGGCGAGGCGGGCCCGGAGGACGATCTCCACGTCGAGCCGTTCCGCCTCCCGGGTCCAGGTGACCCGGCCCCGGAGGACCCCGTTGAGGGCTGCCGGGAGGTCGGGGATGGCGGCCACGTCGGTCGTCACCCGGGCGGCCGGCAGCCAGTCCTCGACCCGCCGGGTCCAGTACTCGGTGACGTGGGTCAGGACCCGGCCCCGGTCCGGGACCAGCTCCCGGAGGATGACGTCGAAGGCCGACAGGCGGTCGGTGGCCACCAGGAGGAGGTGGCCGGGGTGGTCGGGGTGCCGGTACAGGTCCCGGACCTTGCCACGCAGGACGAGCTCCCAGCCGGGAATGGCCAGGCCGCCGGCGTGGCCGGCCGTCGGGCGGTCACGGTGCGCCGTGGAGGCTTCGCTCATGCCGGGGATACTAGGCAACGGGCGGCCTAGAATCCCCGGCATGCCCGGCCGGCCGCCCGCGTGCGAGGTCCACCTGCCCGGCTGCAAGTCCATGTCGGCCCGCCACCTGTTGCTGGCCGCCTGCGCCCCGGGTTGCAGCCGCCTGCGGGGCGTGAGCGACTGCGCCGACACCCGGGCCCTGGCCGGGGCCCTCCGGGCCCTGGGGGCCGGGATCGAGGAGGAGGAGGCTCCTGGCAGCCTGCGGATCCAGGGCTGGGGTGGCCCCCCCCGGGCCCGGGGCGTCCGGGTCGACGTCGGGGCGGCGGGGGCGAGCCTGCGCTTCCTCCTGCCGGTCCTGGCCGCCGGCGACACCGAGGTCCTCCTGACCGGCCACCCGCGGCTGTGGCGCCGGCCCCATGACCCCCTGCTGGCCCTCCTCCGGAGCCTGGGGACGGAGCTGGAGGAGCACCGGGACCCGGTCCGACCGGGGTTCCGGATCCGGGGCCGGGGCCTGCCCGGAGGCTGCTGGGAGGCTCCCGCCAGGGAGAGCAGCCAGTTCCTCTCGGGGCTGCTCCTGGCCGCCGGCCTGGCGGCCGGCCCGGTCCACCTCCGGGTCCGGGGCCCGCTGCCCTCGGCCGGCTACGTGGACCTGACCCTGGAGGCCCTCCGGAGCTTCCGGGGCCCGGAAGCGGTGGAGCCGGCCGCGGACGGCTTCCTCGTCCGCCCCGGCCTGCCGGCGCCCCGGGAACTGGAGGTGCCCGGCGACCCCTCCGGGGCCACGTTCTTCCTGGTGGCGGGGATCCTGGCCGGCGTCCGGCAGCGCCTGCGACCTGCCTGGTCGTCCCTGCATCCCGAGGCCGGCCTGCACCACCATCTCTTCGCCGCCGGCCTCCTGGTCGCCGAGGGGGGGGGCGTGGCGGCCACGGGCAGCTTCCCCGGGGAGTGCCTGGACCTGGACCTGGACCCGGCACCCGACGCCGGCCCGGCCCTGGCCGTGCTCGGGGCCTGGCTGCCTGCCGGCGCCCGCCTGCGCCGGGTCGGGCGCCTGCGCTGGAAGGAATCGGACCGGGTCGCGGGCTGCCTGCGGCTGCTGGCCGCCCTGGGCTGCCCGGGTCGCCTGGAGGGTGAGGACCTGGTGGTTCCCGGCGGTGGCTTCCAGGCGCCGGCCGGAGCGGCGCGACTGCCCTTCGATCCGGATGGCGACCATCGCCTGGCCATGGCCGCCGGCGTCGCCTCCCTGGTAGCGCCCTGGCTGGAGGTGACGGATCCGGACTGCGTGGCCAAGTCCTTCCCGGACTTCTGGCGCCAGCTCGGCACCTGGCGGGAGGCGGTGGCATGAGGGCGGGGGTGACAGCGGTGCTCCTGGGTCTGGCCCTCGTCTGGGGGAGCTGCGCCGGAGCGGAAGCGGGTGCGGACGGCTTCGCCGAGCCCGTGGACTGGGAGGCCCGGGCGGCGGCCGCCGAGGCGGCCCGCTCCTGGGAGGAGGCGGCCTTCGCCCTGGACCGGATGCCGGCCGCCCGGGATCCCGACGAGGACTGGCTCCGGCGTCGTGTCCGGGCCGCCGAGGGGGCGGGCGACAGCGCCGCCGCCGTCCGCTACCGGGAGCCCCTCCTGCGCGCCCACCCCGACGACCTGCTCCTGCACGTGGATCAGGCCGACGACCTGCAACGGATCGGTCGCACCGAGGAGGCCCTGGTTCTCCTGGACCCCTTCCTGGCCGCCGAGGGGCAGCGTCTGGCCGCCCTGCGGGCCCGGGCCGTCCTCCTGGAGCGGGACGGCCGGCCGGCGGCCGCCGCGGCGGCCCTGGAGGAGGCCGCCGGCCTGGCGGAGAGCGAGGCCGCCCGGGGCCTCTGGCAGCGGGCCTCCCGGCTGCGGGAGGCTGCCGGCGACCGGGCCGGCGCCCTGGCGGACGTGGAGCGGGCCCTGGCCGGCGTCGATCTCCGCCCGGAGGAGCGGCGGATGCAGCAGTGGCTCCAGGCGTGGGAGAGCGGCCGGCCGGAGAACGTGGCCGACGCCGTCACCCTCCTGCGCCACCATCCGGATCCCGCCTATCGCTTCCGGGCCATCCGGGCCCTGGCCGGGCGGGCCTTCCCGGACGCCGTGGCCGTGTTCCGGGAGGCCCTGGCGGATCCGGACCCGGCCGTGCGCGCCGTGGCCATCCGCGAGCTGGGCCGGCGCGGCGGGCCGGAGGAGCTGCCCGACGTCCTGCCGCTGCTCCAGGCCGGGGACCTGCGGGTCTTCCAGGCGGCGGTCCGGGCCATCGGGAGCCTGGGCGGGGAGGCCGAGGTCCCGGCCCTGCTCCAGGTCTTCACGGCCGAGGATCGGGCCCGCTTCCGGGCGGTCCGGGCCGCCCTCGAGGCCCTGACCGACCAGGTCATTGGTCTCGACCTGGACCCCGGCCCCGAGCGGCGCCGGGAGATCGTCGCCGAGTGGCGACAGTGGTGGGCGAGCGGCCCCGGTGCCGCCAGCCCGCAAGAGGGGCAACCCAAGGGAGGAGTAGAACGTTGAGCCTGCACATCCTGGTAAGCGGAGGCTGCGGCTACATCGGTTCGGCCACGGCCCGCTGGCTCCGGGCCCAGGGCCACGAGGTCTTCGTGCTGGACAACCTCTCGGAGGGGCACCGGGCGGCCTGGGACGGTCCCTTCGCCGAGCTGGAGCTCCTGGATCGGGAGGCCGTGGCCGACTTCCTGGCCGGCCGCCGCTTCGACGGCGTGATCCACTTCGCGGCTCGTTGCTACGTGGGCGAGAGCGTGCGCCAGCCCCTGCGCTACTGGCGGGCCAACGTGGTCCCGGTGCTGAACCTGTGCGAGGCCCTGCCCGGTGTGCCCTTCGTCTTCTCCTCGACCTGCGCGGTGTACGGCGAGCCCCGCCAGGAACGCCTGGACGAGACCCATCCCCAGGGGCCGATCAACCCCTACGGTGCGACCAAGCAGGCCGCCGAGCGGGTGCTCGCGGATCGCGCCACCGCCGGGCAGGGGCCCTATGCGGCCTTGCGCTACTTCAACGCCGCCGGGGCGGCCGCCGACGGCAGCCACGGCGAGGACCACGAGCCCGAGACCCATCTCATTCCCCTGGCGGTGCGGGCGGCCCTGGGGCAGGCTCCCCCCCTGACGATCTTCGGCACCGACTGGGACACGCCGGACGGCACCTGCATCCGCGACTACATCCACGTCGAGGACCTG
>CAYMFV010000173.1:0-3023 GCA_964389745.1 uncultured Planctomycetales bacterium
GGACCTTCGGCACCTTGGGTGGCCTGGCCCTGGCCGCCGTGGCCGGGGTGAGCCGGCCCGGTCCCTACGCCGGCTGGCTGCTCCTCCTGGCCCTGGCGGCCAGCGCCGGCTGCGTCGCCACCGGGCCCTGGGCCGAGCGACATTACGGCCGCAAGGACCCCCCCCCCGTGGTCCTGGACGAGGTGGCGGGCTACATGGTGGCCGCCCTGTGGCCGGTCTTCCCCGGCTGGACGCACCTGGCGGTGGCCTTTCTGGCCTTCCGCATCACCGACATCCTGAAGCCCTGGCCGGCCCGGGGCCTGCAGCGCCTGCCGGCCGGCTGGGGTATCGTCGTGGACGACCTGGTGGCCGGCGCCTGGGCCCTGCTCCTGGTGGTCGGCCTGCGCCTGGTCTTCCCGGACTGGATCGGCACTTGAGACGCGAGGAGGAGCACGAGAGCGGCGCCCGCCCGACCCGGGGCATGGGTCTGGCGGCCCGGGTCACCTTGGGGGTGATGGTGGCGGCCCTCCTGGTCGCCCTGCCCCTGGGCTGGCTCCTCGACCAGGGTGCCCGGGGCCTCCTGGACGAGGCCGCCGACGGGGCCCTCCGCGACATGGCCGCCACCACGGTGCACTGGCGCCAGGCCGGCGTCGAGCTCCCCGCCGAGGTGCCTGCCGAGGTGCAGCGCTCCCGGGACGGACGGACCGTCCAGGTCGCCCGGGTGGAGCTCCGTAGCGGCGAGGACTTCGTCCCGGTCCGCATGTACGTGGTGCCCGACGCCGAGGGCCACGCCGCCGAGCCCATCCTCCTGGCCCCGGCCGACTCGGACCCCACCCTGGGGCAGCGCCTCCTGGTCCTGGTCCTCCTGGTCTGCGGCGGGCTGGTGGTGGCAGTGGTGACCGCCGCCGCCTGGATCTCCCGCCGGGCGATGCAGCCGGTGAAGGCGGTCCTGGAGGACGTCCTGGCCGTGAGCCGGGGCCGCCTGGACCACGCCGTCCGCACCCACCGGGCGGCGGGCGAGGTGGCCATGCTCGCCCGGGCGGTGGACCGGATGGTCCGGGACATCCGGGAGAAGCAGGCCAGCCGGGAGGCCCTGGCCCGACGCCAGCGGGAGGTGGAGGCCCTCCGGGAGCTGCGCCGGAACCTCAAGCCTCTGGCCGCCGAGCCGCCGCCGGGCCTGCGCCTGGAGACCCGCCTGGTGGAGGCCGAGGGGCCGGGCACCGGGGACTTCGTGGACGCCCTGACCGATGGCGAGGGCCGCCTCTCCCTGGTGGTGGGGGCCACCGCCTCCCGGGGCATGCCCGGGGCCCTGCTCATGGCCATGACCCGGGCCTACCTCCGGGGCGCCATCCAGGCGGGCCAGGGGCCGGCGGAGGCTTGCGACCAGACGAACACCGCCCTCAACCGGGACCTGGCGAAGGGTCTCTATGCTTCCGCCATGGTGGCCCGTCTCGATCCCGCCAGCGGCCGACTGGAGCTCGTCTCCACCGGGCACCAGGCGCCGGCCATCCGCTGGGACGCCGACGCCGGCCAGTACCGGAAGCTCCAGCCCAACGGCATCGCCCTGGGCTTCGACCCGGGGCCGGTCTTCCGGAAGTCCCTGGAGACGGTGGTCCTGGACTTCGGCCCGGGAGACGCCCTCTTCCTGTTCAGCCCCTCGGGCTACGAGGCCAAGGGGTCCTCGGATCGGGCCCTGGGGGAGAAGGGGGTCCTGGCCCTGGCCCGGGTGGCCGTGGAGGAGGGGCTCGAGGCGGCCATGCGGCGCCTCGAGGGCTTCCTGGGCGGTCCGCCGGACATGGACCTGGCCTTCGCGCTCCTGGTCCGGGAGGCCGCGTGACGGTTCCCGATCCCGGCTCCGGGGCGGACCCGGTCCCCGCCGTCGGTCTGGGGGAGTTCCAGCGGCGCATCGAGGCCATCTACTACCGGAAGGACGCCGCCCGGGGCCTGGCCGGCACCTACATGTGGTTCGCCGAGGAGGTGGGGGAGCTGACCCGGGCCCTCCGCCGGGGCGCCGACCGGCAGCACCTCGAGGAGGAATTCGCCGACGTCCTGGCCTGGCTCTGCACCCTGGCCTCCATCCACGGGGTGGACCTGGAGCGGGCGGTGGCCCGGAAGTACGGCGACGGCTGCCCCTACTGCGGGGCGACGCCCTGCGCCTGCGGCGAGGCCGGCGCTGTATAAGAAAAGCGGGACAACCCCTGCCACCTGCCCCCTGGATGAATCCTCTAAGGTGGCCTGAGTTGCCCCAGGTGAGCCCGCCCGCGGGCTCACGTCTTCTCGTCCACAAAGAAGGACCGGGTGAGGGGGCCGGGGGTTCCAAGGTTCTCGGAAAGCCGGCCGCCACCCGGCCCGCCCCCGCCCCTCCCGGAGAGACGCCATGTGCGAGTCCGCAATCCAGGTTCTCTGCCCTTGCTGCGGTGCCCGGCTGCAGGTGGAGCCCGCCTCCGGCCAGGTCCAGGTCCTCGATGCCCTTCGCCCGGAGGAAGCCGGGGAGGGCGGGGAGCGCCCTCGGGATCTGGGGGAGGCCCTGCGCCGGAGCCAGGAGCGGGCCGTGGGCCGCCGGAGCGCTTTCGACGAGGCCCTGGAGGCGGAGCGGCGGCGGAAGAAGGAGCTGGAGGAGCACTTCCGCCAGGCCCGGGAGCGGGCCTCCGAGGACCCGGAGCGGCCGCCCGAGAACCCCCTGGACGACCGCTGGCGCTAGCCCTGGACCGCCAGGGGCCGCTAGAATCCCCGCCCTCCGAGCGGGCGTAACTCAGTTGGTAGAGTGTCAGCTTCCCAAGCTGAATGTCGCGGGTTCGAGTCCCGTCGCCCGCTCCAGCCGTTCGCCACAGCCCCTTCGGGCCCGCGGCGCCCGGCCTCCGCGGCCGCCGGCTCTCCTTGGAGGGGGTTGCGGGGCCTGGCGGCCCCGCTCGCTCCGCGTCGAGTCCCGTCGCCCGCTCCAGCCGTTCGCCACAGCCCCTTCGGGCCCGCGGCGCCCGGCCTCCGCGGCCGCCGGCTCTCCTTGGAGGGGGTTGCGGGGCCTGGCGGCCCCGCTCGCTCCGCGT
>CAYMFV010000173.1:3123-6376 GCA_964389745.1 uncultured Planctomycetales bacterium
CGGCGCCCGGCCTCCGCGGCCGCCGGCTCTCCTTGGAGGGGGTTGCGGGGCCTGGGCGGCCCCGCTCGCTCCGCGTCGAGTCCCGTCGCCCGCTCCAGCCGCCTGATGACGAGCCTTCGGCCCGCCCCAGCCGGCTTCCGCAGTCGCCGGCTCTCCTTGGAGGGGGTTGCGGGGCCTGGCGGCCCCGCTCGCTCCGCGTCGAGTCCCGTCGCCCGCTCCAGCCGGCCTGCCATCGGCCCTCCGGGCCGCCGCGTCCTTCTTCCGCGGCCGGAAATTACAAGGCAAAAGACTTGTTTGACGGCTCTCCACCCTTTTTTTCGTCGCCAGAACCCCTTCCCAGCCCTTCTCTCGTGGCCTCCGCCCCCTAGACTCGGGGCCGGGCAGGGCACCCTGGAAGCCGTCCTGGGTCCTGCTCGCCTCCCACGGACTCTCTGCAGGAGAAAGGCCATGACCGACACCGAGATCCTCGTCGTCGTCTCCAAGCTCAAGAACTACATCAAGACCGCCTCGGGGATGAACACCTCAGGGAACGTCGCGCCCGCGGTCAGCCGGCTCGTCCGCCAGCTCTGCGACCAGGCCATCGAGCGGGCCCGGAAGGACGGCCGCAAGACCGTCATGGACCGGGACTTCTCCCTGCCTGCCCCGCCGGCCGAGTAGGCCAGCCCCGCCGGCTCCCAGCAGGGGGCCTGGAGCTCGATCCTCCTACCGTTCCGGGGGTGGTGCGTAGGGTGGGAGCCCCTCAAGCACCCGTCCTCTCTGCCATGATGCGAGCCCGAAGCACCCCCCTGGCCCCGATCGCCGCCTTCCTCGTCCCGCTCCTCCTGGCCGTCGTGCCGGCTGCCGCCCAGGAGGGGCCGGAGGCGACGCCCGCCCTCCCCGACTCGTGGCTGGAGCAGCTCCCCTGGCGCTGCATCGGCCCGGCGAACATGGGCGGGCGGATCACCGACCTCGCGGTGAATCCCCAGGACCCGACGGAGTACTGGGTCGCCACCGCCTCCGGTGGTCTGCTGCACACGACCAACAACGGCCTCTCCTACGAGCACCAGTTCGACCACGAGGCGGTGGTCTCCCTGGGCGCCGTGGCGGTCGCGCCCTCGGACCCGGGCATCGTCTGGGTGGGCACGGGCGAGTCCAACCCCCGCAACTCCGTGTCCTGGGGCAACGGGGTGTATCGCAGCCGGGACGGCGGCAGGACCTGGGAGCGCATGGGGCTCGACGGCAGCTTCCAGGTTGGCCGGATCCGCATCCACCCGGAGAACCCGGACATCGTGTACGTCGGCGCCCTGGGTCGGCTGTGGGGGCCGAACGAGGAGCGCGGGCTGTTCAAGACCACGGATGGTGGCAAGACCTGGGAAAGGGTCCTCTACGTGGACGCGGACACCGGCGTGGTGGACCTGGTGCTGAAGCCGGACGATCCCGAGACCCTGGTCGTGGCCACCTGGCAGCGGCGTCGGGACGGGTTCGACAGCAACGACCCGGCGGTGAAGTGGGGGCCGGGCAGTGGCCTGTGGCGGACCGAGGACGGCGGCGCCACCTGGGAGCGCCTGGACTCCGGTCTGCCCTCCTGCGAGGTGGGGCGCATCGGCCTCGACTGGTACCAGGCCGACCCGCAGATCGTGTACGCCATCATCGAGACCGAGCGCATCACCCAGGAGCCGGAGGACGCCGCCTGGATGGGGGTGCGCGGGGAGGACGCCGAGGTCGGCGCCCGCCTCACCGAGGTGGTGGAGGAGGGGCCCGCCGCCGAGGCAGGGCTGCGCCAGGGGGACATCGTGGTCCGGGTCGAGGACAGCACCATCCACTCCTGGGAGGAGCTCACAGCCGCCATCCGCCAGCACCTGGCCGGCGCGACGGTGCACGTGGAGGTCTCCCGGGACCGGAAGCCGGTCCTGGCGGAGGTCACCTTCCGTCGCCGGCCCAGCGAGGAGGAGGACCGGGAACCCGGCCGGGGGGATCGAGAGCAGCACGGGCGGGCGGCGAAGCCCCCGGGGCTGCCCGAACCCGGGCCCTTCCACATCGGCCTCGGCGGCCAGCGGGAGAACGTCCAGGAGCAGCAGGGGCCCGAGGGCCACGAGTACGGCGGCGTGTATCGCTCCGACGACGCCGGCCGCACCTGGCGGCGGATCAACTCCCTGAACCCCCGGCCCATGTACTTCAGCCAGATCCGGGTGGATCCCGCCGACAACCGCTACCTGTACGTCCTCGGCGTGGCCCTCTACCGTTCGGAGGACGGTGGCGCCACCTTCGAGGACGACGGCCACGGGCCCGAGGTACACGTCGACCACCACGCGCTGTGGATCGATCCCCGGGACGGCCGGCACATGATCCTCGGCAACGACGGCGGCATCTACGTCAGCTGGGATCGGATGGCGAGCTGGGACCACCACAACCACGTGGCCATCGGCCAGTTCTACCACGTGACTGTGGACCCGACGGCGGCCTACAAGGTCTACGGCGGGCTGCAGGACAACGGCTCCTGGGGCGGTCCCAGCCTCTCCCGGAGCGACTCCGGGCCCGTCAACGCCGACTGGTTCCGCATCGGGGGGGGGGACGGTTTCGTCTGCCGCGTCGATCGCGAGGATCCCGGGCAGCTCTACATGGAGAGCCAGAACGGCGCCATGGGGCGTTTCCACCTGGGTACCGGGGAGCGGGGCGGCATCCGGCCCCGGGCCCCCAGGGGCGAGCGCTACCGCTTCAACTGGAACACGCCCTTCCTGCTCTCCCAGCACAACTCCAGGATCCACTACAGCGCCGGCAACCGGGTCTTCCGCTCCCTGGATCGGGGCCGGGGACCCCGGCCCATCTCCCCCGAGATCACGGCCACCGAGCGGGGCAGCGCCACCGCCCTGGCCGAGTCGCCCCGGGATCCGGACGTCCTCTACGTCGGCAGCGACGACGGCGCCCTCTGGGCGACTCGGGACGGTGGCCGGGAGTGGCTGGACCTCTGGGCGCTGGGGGCGCCACAGGAGGAGGCGACCGCTCCGGAGGCGGCGGAGGCGGAGCCCGAGCTGCCCGAGCGCCTCCGGGCCTTCGACAGCAACGGCGACGGCCTGCTCCAGGCGGGCGAGCTACCCGAGCGTCTCCGGGCCTTCCTGACCCGGGCTGACGCCGACGGCGACGGCATCCTGAGCCCCGCCGAGCTGCGCGCCCCGCCGCCCACGCCCCCGCCCCCCCCGCCCCCCCCGCCGCCCCCGCCGCCGCCCGCCCCCGTGCCGCCCCCCCCCCCCGCGCCCCCGGCCCCCGTGCCCCGTGG
>CAYMFV010000174.1:0-6373 GCA_964389745.1 uncultured Planctomycetales bacterium
CCCCCCCCCTGGTGCTCTACCCCCAGGGGCAGGTGCTGGCTGCCGACGGCACCGGCCTGGTCCGCATCCAGGCCCCCCCCGGCGCCCTGGCCGGCTGGCAGGGGACGGTCTTCCACATGACGGTGGTGTGCGCCCCCGCCGGGACCGGACCCCTGCGCTGGTCCAGCGCGCCGGTGCCGGTCAAGGTGGCGCCGTAGGCGGCCTGGTCAGGGGACGGCGACGGCCAGCCCGTTCGAGACGAGCAGCCGCCCGGACGAGCCGCTGACCGCCTGCAGCCAGGCGGTCTGGCCCGACATGGAGGGCGGCACCATGCCGGTGTGGACCGCCGTCCCGTCCGGGGCCGGCGCCACCTGGCCGAGCTGGAGAATGGGCGGGGAGAGGTCGAGGGTGATGCCGTAGGCGGGCAGCGTGGTCGGTCCGCCGCCGGTGGTGGAGGCCGCGAAGTACACCAGGGGGCCAGCCGCGTGGCTGGCGGTGAGGGTGGCGACCTGGCCCGCCACCACGTTGCTGGCGTCGAGGACCGGCCGGCGCTCGAACGCCAGGATGGTGCCGGCGCAGTCGTCGGCGAGGTAGATCTCGACGTCGCCGTCGGCGTCCCCGTCGCCCACCACCGTGCCCCGGTGGCTGCAGTTGGAGACGTAGATGTCCGCCCGCTGCCAGGCGCTGCCGGTCCAGTCGAAGACGGCGATCTGGTTGCCGCCGGCCACGAGCTGGCTGCGGCCGTTGCGCTCGACGGGGCCGAAGGCCAGGTCCCAGAGGGTGCCGTAGCCGGTGTTGGCGATGACCGAGGTGCTCCAGGCGCCGCTGGCGAAGTCGGCCCGGTACACGTCGCCGCCCACGTCCGAGAAGAAGAGCTCGGCGAGACCGTCGCCGTCCCCGTCGGCCACCACCAGGCCGTAGGTGGCGCGCCAGGGGTTCTCGAAGATCTTCGTGTCGGCCCAGGCGCTGCCGGTCCAGCGGTAGTGGTGGACCGAGTCCCACTCGGGGCCGAAGGAGGTATGCCCCTGGGTGTCGGCGTACACCTCGCTGGCGCCGTCCCGGTCGGCGTCGCCCAGGGCAACGTAGTCCATGGCGCCGCCGCTGCCGACCACGGTCCGGGTCCAGGAGCCGCCGGACCAGGCAAAGCGGTAGAGGGTGCCGTTGGCGTACTCCGCGTCGCCGGCGTAGACCTCGGGCTGGCCGTCGCCGTCGCCGTCGCCCACGGCAATGCCGCGCAGGTCCCGGCCGGCCACCGGTGTGGCGCCGATGACGAGGGTGGACCAGCCGCTCCCGGTCCACTCGCTCCGGTAGAGGGAGCTGTCGGCGCCGCCGGTGAAGTAGAGCTCGGGCTGGCCGTCGCCGTCGCCATCGCCGATGGCGATCCGGGTCGACCAGTCGCCCACCGTGGCGACCACGGAGCGGTGCCAGGCGCCGCTCTGCCAGTCGTAGCGCAGGATGCGCTGCCAGGTGGCGGCGTAGAGCTCGGGGAGGCCGTCGCCGTCGGCGTCGCCCACGGCCAGGGCCACGGCCGAGACGCCGCTCGGCAGGGTGTCCACGGTCTCCGCCTGCCAGTCCTGGGCCCGGAGGCCGGCGGCGGGGAGGACAGAGAGGGCGAGGACGAGACGGGCGGGGCGGGACTTCATGGCGGTCTTGCTGCCTGGGGATCGAGAACGGTGACCGGGGGTTGTCTCCAGTCTACGCCGGTCTGTCCAGGCCCCCGGCCTCCGGGGGCGGGTGCCCCTGCTAGATTGCCGCCATGAAGACCCACACGAAGTACCTGACCCTCCACATCCCGGAGCGCTGGGGCTTCCGCAACATCACCCGGGAGGTCCAGGAGGCGGTGGACGAGAGCGGCGTGCAGGAGGGGCTGGTGCTGGTCAACCCAATGCACATCACCGCCTCGGTCTTCATCAACGACGACGAGGCCGGCCTGCACCAGGACTTCCTGGAGTGGCTGGACAAGCTCGCTCCCTACAAGCCCTCCCGGGACGCCTACCGCCACCACCGAACCGGCGAGGACAACGCCGACGCCCACATGAAGCGGGAGCTGCTCGGGCGGGAGGTGGTGGTGGCCATCACCAAGGGGCGCCTCGACCTCGGCACCTGGGAGCGCATCTTCTACGGCGAGTTCGACGGCCGCCGCGACAAGCGGGTGCTCATCAAGGTGTTGGGGGTGTGATGCCGCCGTCCGGCAGGCTCGTGACCGTCGTCGACGCGGACACCTGTCCCGCCATCGCCCGCAAGAAGAGCTTCTGGGTGGGCCGCTACCCGACGGAGCAGGACATCAGGTGCAGCTTCCGCCTCGCCGACACCAACCTCGACTGCTTCCCCGACTGGGACGAGACCGTCACCCTGACCGACCCGGGCGCCGACGGCACCATCGACCGGGTCGAGGTGCAAGGGCCAGGGAACCCGTCGGGCAGGAACAGCCTGCGTATCGACGTCACTCCCGGCAGCCGGCGCAGGCCTCCACGGCGCTCGCCGCAGCCGCCGGCCAGCCGGCCTCCACGTGCCGCCACCAGAAGTCCGGGGGCGGCGCGCTGCCGTCGAGCGGCGCCAGGGTCGCGGCGTCGTAGGGCACGCCGTCCAGCATCACCACGTCCACCTGCTCGGACTGGCGGATGTCCTCGAGGGGGTTGCCGTCCACCACGATGACGTCCGCCAGCTTGCCCGGCTCGATGGAACCGATGTCGCCATCGAGGCCCAGGTAGCGGGCCCCGGCCAGGGTCGCCGCCCGCAGGGCCTCGTGGGGCGTGAGGCCGCCCTGGACGAGCATCCACAGCTCCCAGTGCGCCCCGTAGCCGGCGAGCTGCCCGTGCGCCCCAAGCTGCACCTGGCCGCCGGCGTCCACCAGGGCCTTGCAGATGCCGGCGCTGCGCAGGTGGTTGTAGTCCTCCTCCGGCGCCATGGGCCGGCGGCGGCTGCGCGGGTCCACCACTGAGCGGGGCACGAAGCGCAGCAGCCGCTCGTTGCGCCACACCTCGAGGTGCTGGTACCAGTAGTTCTCGCCCCAGATGCCGCCGTAGCCGACGATCAGGGTCGGCGTGTAGCCGACGCCGGAGTTGCCACGGCCCCACAGGTCGAGGACGTCGTCGTACACATGCTCCACCGGCAAGGAGTGCTCGATGCCGGTGTGGCCGTCCACCACCTGGGTCAGGTTGTGCATGAACAGCGACCCGCCCTCCGGCACCACCATCATGTGCAGCTCGTGGGCCGCGGCCAGGATCATCTGCCGCTGGTCCCGGCGGGGCTGGTTGTAGGACTTCACCGAGAAGGCGCCCAGGGCCTGCATCCGCCGCAGGTGGCGCCGGGCGTCGTCGAGGGTCTTGATCTCGACGTGGTAGGTGCCCGCCGCCCCGTAGAGGATGGTGCCGGTGGAGAAGATGCGGGGCGCCAGGATGCCACCGCTGCGCTGCAGCTCCGCCACCGCGAAGATGGTGCCGGTGTCGTGGCTCGGGTCGTGGACGGTCGTCACCCCGAAGGCGAGGTTGGCGGCGTTCACCCAGTTCGCCTGGGGCAGGATGCCGTTGCGCCCCTGGCCGCCATGGGCGTGGACGTCGACCAGGCCGGGCAGGACCGTGCGGCCGTCGAGCTCCACCACCCGGGCCTCCGCCGGCACCTCCACCTCCGCCGCCGGACCCACCGCGACGATGCGCCGGCCCCGGACCAGGACCGTGCCGTCCTCCAGGACCTCGTCGCCCCGCATGGTGACGATCCGCCCCCCCGTCAGCGCCCAGACCTGGTCCCGGGCGGGCATCGCGACGTCGAAGGAGATGTCCCGGCCGTGCACCGGCGGCTCCGGCAGGGGGTCGGGGGCGCCCTCCAGGAAGGCGAAGCAGTCCCGGAGCGGTCGCAGGAAGAGTTCGGGCCCGAGGCTCCAGGCCAGGGCCGAGGAGTCCCCCAGCCACTGGATGTGCTCGCCGGCGTCCCGGGTGACCCGGGCCACGGGCAGGGACTTCATCTTCGGGCCGACCTCCTGGACCCGGCCGGTGGCCGGGAAGGGGATCACCCAGACGTGCTGGCCCTCAGCGAAGGCCGCCCAGCGGCCGTCCGGGGAGACGGCGTACTCGGTGGCCCACTTGCTGCGCAGGTGGGTGCGCTCCTCCCGGCCGTCGAGGCCGATGGAGCGCAGCTCCCGCTTGTCCTCCTGGCCGGCGCCCTCCACGGTCATGAAGTAGAGGCGGTCGGAGTCGGCGGCGAAGTGGGGATGGACGCCCTTGCGGACTAGGCGGAAGGGCTTGCCGCCGGCGACCGCGTCCACCCGGTAGAGGCCGGGGTCCCGGGACCACAGCGGGCTCACCACGCCCCCCCCCGTGGCCTTGCGGTAGACGACGAAGCGACCGTCGGGGGAGAAGACGGGCTCGAGGTAGTGCCCCGGCTCGGCGGTGAGGATGCGCTCGGCGCCGCCGTCCAGGGGTTTCACCCGCACCGAGCCCAGCTCCTCGTCGGTCCAGGCGACGAAGACCACCTCCCGGCCGTCGGGGGAGAAGGCGGGGTGGAACTCGAAGCGGTCGGCCTGGTCGGTGAGGCGCCGGGGCTCGCCGTCGGGCAGGTCCCGGACCCAGACGTGGCCCAGGGCTACGTAGGCGACCCGGCTCCCGTCCGGGGCCAGGCGCACCTGGCGCAGGGCCCGGAGGTGGAAGCGCTCCGGCGCCACCGCCACCGGGAAGCGGGGCGGGTCCTGGACCTTGCGCGTGGCGCCCACGTGGAAGGGGATGCCCCGGGCCTCGCCGCTCTCCACGTCCACCCGGCGGATCCGCCCCCGGGCCCAGAAGACCAGGGAACGGCCGTCGGGGGTCCAGGCGATGCGCGGGTACACGCCGTGGATGGCCCAGGTCTCCTGCATGTCCCGCTCGAGGTCGTCGTACACCGGGTGCGCCTCGCCGGACGCCAGGTCCATGACGAAGAGGACGGTGTGGTCCCGCACCCGGCGGACGAAGGCCAGGCGCTCGCCATCGGGCGAGGGCGCCGGCCGCACCGCCCCCCCCGGGCCGCCGGCCACCGTCTCGACCCGGCCCGTCTCCCGGTCCAGCCGCTTGATGGCGTAGATGCCCTTCCCCGGGTCCCGGCTGTACTGGAAGGTGTCGCCCGGGGTGACGTCCTCGCTGAAGTAGAGCCAGCGGCCGTCGGGGGAGAAGGCCGGCTCACCGGTGTCCTTCTGCCAGGTCCGGTGGGTGGTGAGCTGGAGCCCCTTGCCGCCGCTCACGTGGTAGAGCCAGATCTCGCCGGCGCCGAGGGACCGCTTGCCCGTGAAGTGCTTGCGCCCGGCCAGGAACTCGCCGTCCGGCGTCCAGCATGGACTGTTCAGGAGGCGGAAGTCCTCGTCGGTGACCTGCCGGGGGTTGCTCCCGTCCCGGTCCATGATCCACAGGTTGTCGCCGCCGCCGGCGTCGCTGGTGAAGGCGATGAAGCGGCCGTCGGGGCTGTAGCAGGGCTGCATCTGCCAGGCGATGCCCGTGGCCAGGGGCCGGGCCTCGCCCCCCTCGATGGGCATGGCGTAGATGTCGCCGAGGAGGTCGAAGACGATCTCCTGGCCGTCCGGGCTGACGTCCAGGCTCATCCAGGTGCCCTCCTCGGTGTCGACAGGCACCTCCCGCCAGGTGCCGGGGGGGTCCTGGACGTCCCAGGCCTCCGGCTCAGCGGCCGGCTCCTGGGCAGCCGGTTCCTGGCCAGCGAGGGGGGCGACGGCGCCGAGGAGGGCGAGCAGGACGGCGGGCGGGACGCGGCGCATGGTGGCGGGAAGATAGCAGGCGGGCCGAACCGGGCTACATCCCCAGCCCGAGCCCGAAGGCCGATCCGCCATCCGGCACTGCGTCCCGACTACGCGATTCCTGCCCTAGAACCGTACGCCCCCGGCCACCAGGAAGCCGGAGATGTCGCCGACGAGGAGGCGGAAGGTGGCGAATACGGGAGCTGCCTCACCCGCGTAGTCACCACCAACGTAGACGGCAAGGTTGGTGCCCTTGATATCGCCATCAGCAAGCCCTGGCGTGCTGAACGTACCAAAGAGCCCGGAGAACATGAGGCCTGCAGACGGCCGGATGCCGTTGATGTCCGCGCCGAACCCGAGACTCCCTTCCACCTCAACGTAGGAGAGATCCTGGGTGACGGTACCAAGCGGCGTACCGAAAAGATCGAAGACCACCGCCTCACCATCGCCTGTGGAGTAATTGAGGTCCGCATCCCAGACGATGCCCAAGTCCACCGACTCGTTACTGCTCAGCGCAGCAAAGCCGCCACCGCCAACTCCAAAGCCAATCATGTCGTACATGTCGGCGAAGTCCTCACTGAACAGCCGGACACGCCACGACCCTCGTTCGCTGATCTGCCCGACACGCACCCCTCTGTGCCAAGATGGGTGAGACAGGCAGCCCCCTTGAGATTAGTGTGGAGG
>CAYMFV010000175.1:0-6336 GCA_964389745.1 uncultured Planctomycetales bacterium
GGCCGTGAACTCGCAGGGCGAGCTGATGCTCCCCTCGAAGACGACGGCACTTGGAGGCACGATGTCCTTCTTCTTGCCACGGAAGGAGACCGCATCCACTTCGAAGGCACAGAGGGTCGTGCTGACGAAAAGACGGTACTGCCAGGAGCACGCTGTGTTCGCAACACAGTTCCCCTTCTGAGAAGGGGTGGCCGTATCGAATACGGCCACGCATGTGCTGCCGCTACAACCGTCCACGTAGGGCTGCAGAGCCGGGCACCAGGGGTCGTCACCCGGGACGGCCAGGCTCGTTTCCCGAGACTGGAGGAAGCCCATGCCTGCGGCCAGACACAGACCAACGAGCAACGCGACGCGAATCATGAGTGCACCTCCTGGAGGAAGGTGGAAAAAAGGACACCAGGCTATGGGCAAGTCGCGTGCCAGGATCGCCGTTCGATCCACCAGGCTCTCACAAGTCCGGATTGTATCGGGGCTTGCGCGGATACGAACCGGATCAGGGGTTTCTCTCTCTCTCTCTCTCTCTCTCTGTAGCGAATCCGCACGCCAAGCGTGCGCCGCTGCACTCGTTCGGGGTTCAGCAGGCCGGTACCCCGCCGTCCTCCCGGACGCCTTCCGCCTCCGCCCGCACCCGCTGGTCCGACGAGGACGCGATGCAGGTGCTGAACAGAGCCGTCTACCTGACCCTCCTCGAGGAGCCCCGCTGGGGCTACTTCCACCAGCTCGGCCTGGTGGGGGGAAGGAGCACTGGGACTTCCCCTTCGTCCAGGCCTGCCGCATCGCCTAGGAGTCTGCGCCACAGGTCGTCAACCTTGCGGCGGGCCCCGCCGCGAGGGTAGACCAGGGCATGGGGACGCGATTTCGCCCATACCAGCCGGACCAGGCGTACCTCCTGCCGCCGTCGCCGCGTGACTGGCTTCCGGAAGGTCACCTGGCGTACTTCATCTCGGACACGGTGGACGCCCTGGACCTGGAGGCGTTCTACCGGCGTTACCGGGGTAGCGGCCGGCGAGCCTGCCCGTACGAGCCCCGGATGCTGCTGAAGGTCTTGATCTACGAGTACTGCACGGGGGTGTTCTCTTCGCGGAAGCTGGCCCGGGGGGTGGAGGACAGCGTGGCGATGCGCTACCTGGCGGGTGGGAACATGCCGAGCCACCGGACGATCTGCCGTTGGGGCTTCAGGGTTCCGTGTGGGTCATCCAACCCTGGGGTAGAGGTCGAGTCCACCACAGTGGAAGTAGATCGCCATCCGGAATCGCTCGCGGTTGCGGAAGCCGCATGCCGTCCTTTTGATCGACTGGATCTTGGAGTTCACTGACTCGCCAAGGGCATTCGTCACGCCCTTGATGATGGCGTTGAGAATGCCACGAAGGTGCGCCCGCACCATCCGCCCTACTTTGGCCATCGGCGTCAGCCGGCAACGCTGTACCCACGCCAACCAACGCGTCCAGGCGCGCAGAGCCCAGCCTTGCCGGCTGTAGTTCCACAGCGACATCGCCAGCTCCTTGATGTGCCAGGCCCGCGCCGTCTTCAGCGTGCTCCTGCGTAGGTCATCGAAGTCGTGCCACCGCTGCGCCGACATGTTGGCTGGGTTCTGCATCCACAGGTACTTGGTACCTTTGAGCACCTCTTCCCCCTCCTTGCACAGGGCCCGGTGCTCCTGCCGCCGCACCTTGTCGACCGCGTCTCCCAGGTGCTTGGCCACGTGGAACTTGTCGAAGCAGATCTTGGCCTCCCCATCCGGCAGGTGCTCCTTGACCGCCTGGATGAAAGGCTGCCACATGTCCATCGCGACCGCCTCGATCCGGGCGGCCTGTGCCGGCGTCAAACTCGTCAGGAAGGCGGCCAGAGCCCCCTTCTTCCGGCCATCTGCTACGGAAAGCACGACGCCTCGGTCCAGGTCTGTCACCACCGTCACGTACTCGTGCCGCTTCCGAAAGGACGTCTCGTCGACCCCGATCCGGCGCGGGTAACAGCGGCGCCGCCGGGCCAGCCCGCGCTCGACCGCACGCCGCTGGATGCCATCCACCTGGTCCCAGGACAGGCGGAACACCCGGGCAACGCCCGAGATGCTGGCCTCATGCAACCAGTCGATCACCCGGGCCTCGAAAAGAGCCGTGAAGCGAGAACTCCCTTCCGCCCACGGCACCTGGACCCGGAGCACTCCATGCTTCCGGCACTGCACCCGTGGCACCGCGCACACGACCCGCGTCTCGTACTGGCAGGTGTCCAAATGCCGCCAGGTACGGACCTGGCTGTCGTACTGCGGACTGAGCAACCGGCACCGTGGGCACGGCATCTTGACCGCCGCATCCACCGCCACGTGGACCTCGACGGTCTCTCCAATCCTGTCTACCTGGACTCCCGTTACCATCCATGGTGTCGGAAGATCCAGGATGACCGCGTACAGGGCCGTTGCGGCATCGTCCATGTCCCACAGGATAAGACCCCGCCGCCAAGCTCCTGGTCAGCCCCCGAGAAGCACCGCCTCCACACGAAACCCGGAAGCCCCCTGCCGTTTTCGCCAGGAGCACCTGCAGGACTTCCAGGAGCTCTTCGTGCAGGTGGTGCGGATCGCCCGGGAGGTCGGCTTGGTGGAGCTGGGTACGCTGGCGGTGGACGGGACGAAGATGAAGGCGAACGCCAGCAAGCACAAGGCGATGACTTACGGGCGGATGCGGCAGGAAGAGCGGCGTCTGCGGCGGGAGATCCGGGATCTGACCCGGCGTGCGGCGGAGGTGGACGCCGCGGAGGACGAGCAGTACGGTCCGGACTTTCGGGGCGACGAGCTGCCTGCGGAGCTGCAACGCCGGCAGGATCGGCTGGAGAAGATCCGGGAGGCGAAGGCGCGCCTGGAGGCCCGGCAGCGGGCAGAGGACGAGGCTGCGGGTCGATCGCCGGACGACGAGGCCGGGCGCGGAGGCGGTGGTGGGCAGGTCCGGCGGCCATACGGCCGCCCTTCAGAGAAGCGGCAGGGGAACTTCACGGACCCGGACAGCCGGATCATGGGGAGTCCGAAGAAGGGCTTCCTGCAGGGGTACAACGCGCAGATCGGGGTGGACGGGAAGCGGCGGCTGGTGGTGTCGAACGGTGTGGGCAACAACGCCTCGGACGTGGTGGAGCTTCTCGGCCAGGTGGACCAGGTCCGGGAGAACCTGGGGAGGTACCCGAAGCGGGTACTGGCGGATGCGGGGTACAAGTCGGAGGCGAACCTGCGGGGCCTGGAGGAGCGGCAGGTGCAGGGCTACGTGGCGCTGGGGAAGGGGGAGTCGAAGCCAGCCGTGGTCCGCGGGCAGGCGGCGACCTGCCGGATGGCCCGGCGCCTGCGGAGCAAGCGTGGCCGGGCGATGTACAAGAGGCGCAGGCACATCGTCGAGCCGGTGTTTGGCTGGATCAAGCAGGTGCTGGGTTTCCGAAGCTTCAGCGTCCGGGGGCTGTCGAAGGTGGCCGGCGAATGGAGTCTGGTCTGCCTGGCGACGAACCTGAGGCGGATGAACGAGATGCTGCGATGGTCATGACGGGGGCAGGCTCCTCTCCGCCCATGCCCGGAGAGGCCGGCCGGCCCGCCTGAGCCCGACACCTGCCCCAAATCTGGACCCGCCAGCCTGAGGTCAGGCGTGAGATCCCAGATCCAGCCCTGCCTGGCGACCTGTGGCGCAGACTCCTAGGCGGCCGGCGGCGTGGTCTGGGCCGAGGCCCTGCTCGTGTGCTGGGACCCAGAGCGGCGGGGCAAGCGGGAGATGGACCCCGCCTTCCGCCGGGCAGTGGCGGAGTTCGAGGGGCTGGACGGCGCCGCGGGCGGCTGAGCCAGGCCTCGCCCGGGGCAGGTCGAGTCCACGTCGGCTATTCCCCCGGCCACCGATCCAGCCAGCCTGTGTCGCGCACGAGGCCAGGCCCCTCAGGTGCTGCGGCGCCTGCACGTTCTTGGAGGCCCGTTCCCTGGGAGGTACCACTAGCCCGAGGCGGTCCCATGGGCTCCCGGTGAACCGTTCAGCCCGTTCATGCCGGCCGGGTTGCCGGCCCCGCCGGTGCCACCGGTGCCCGCGTTGCCTCCTTGTCCGACCTCAAGGATCGGCGGCGGCGCGTTGCCCGTGCGTATCACCGTGGCATCACCACCGTTCCCACCGTCTCCACCGTTGCCACCTCTCCCTCCGCCGGCGCCGTCCGCGCCAGCGCCGCCGTTGCCTCCGTTCCCGCCATCTCCTCCTGCTCCGCCCGTGGCCCTGCCAAGCCCATTCTCGACCGTCACCGTTGCAGAGCCGCCGTTGCCACCAGGGCCTGCGTGGCCACCGTTGCCTCCTGCCTTGGGGCCGTCCGGTGAACCATCCCGCCCGTTTCCGCCTTTCCCGCCACTCCCACCGATGGCCCAGGCGGAGTCGTTCCCGACGGCGGTGTGGTCCACAGCCTCCCCGTTGCCTCCGGCGGTGCCATTCTCTCCGGAGTCGCCCCAGTTCAAGGCGTTGTCGCCATCCTTGCCGGCAGATCCGTCCTTGCCTTGCTTGTCGGGCTTGGGCTCGGGATCGCCGCCTTGGGCAAACAGGTGCGGCGCCTGCCCCTCCAAGAGCCACGCCAGAGCCGCAAGAACAATGAGCGCGACCGGGAGCTTCGAGATGAGGACCTTCCACGGAGAAGGTCGAAGAACATGGTGCTGGGTCATCACTTGTCCTCCTTGAAGTACTCGTCGGGAACGGTGATCTCCTGGACCTCCAGGAAGGTGAACGAGAAGAAGGGGCGAGCCAGGGTCGGTCCCTTCAGCACGATGCCGTACCGGATGCCGGGCTCCTGCCAGGGGAGATCCACCTGGCCGTCCTGGTCCGTACGGAGGTGAGGGAATTGCCTCTGCCAGAGGTAGTCGCTGACCACAGTGAAGATCACCTCGGCGTCCGCGACCGGCCGTCCGCTTGCGAAGCGGAACCTCTTCCTGGTCAGGGAGGCCACCTCCGGGTCCGGGTCCTCCAGGTGCAGGTCCAGGGTGATGGTGCCGTCCGCTGCCGGCACGGGGTGGCTGGTCGACGCGAAGGCATAGGAGCTGTCGACGGCAGCCGATGCCGAGTAGTGGGGTGCACGGGGCATCGGCACGCGGTAGGTGCCATCGGCACCGGTGACGGCCGTGGTCTTGAGGTTGATGGCCCAGGCCTGGTTGTGGGTCGCAAAGAGGGTGGCCATCCCGCGCAGGGTGTTCTCGTACGGAGACAGGCTGTAGCCAGGCCCGTCGAACACCGCGGCCAGCTTGACTTCGACGCGTGGCAACGGGGTACCGTCCGGGCCGCGGACGACACCGCGCAGGACCGGGGCCGGGTCGAGGGCCACGGGCCACGTGAGCCACTCCCCCGGGCGTGGGTCGATGACCGCGGTCCGGGAGCCATACCTGCCGTGCCAGACGTGCAGGCGGATCGGGTGCGCGGCGGGCAGGAGCAGGCGGTACCCTCCCTCTTCGTCCGTCTCCGTTTCCACCATGGGCGCCGAACCGTAGCGGTCTTCGTAGACTCGTGCGAGGAAGAGCAGGTTGTCCAGGAGGACCGCAGGCGTCCACACGTCTTCTTCGTGCTCCTGCCGGAGCTCGTCCAGGCGGTCGGGATGGAACAGCCAGCCCGAGACCCTGGCGCCATCCAGTGGTGCGCCGGAAGGGGCAGCGGTCACTACGCCGCGAATGCCGGTGCAGTAGGGCAGGAACACGCGCCCGCGTTCATCGGGCAGCGCCTCGCGCACCGGCGTCCGGAAGGGTGTGCCCGGAGGCTCGTCCGGGGCCGTGCGGATCGTGTACACCCAGTCCCCGCGGGCACCGGTGATGGCCTGCTCCGGTCGTGGTCCGTCCCTGCGAAGGGAGTAGAGCAGCTCGTCCCCGGCCTCGATGCGGATGTCCGGAAGGTCGAGAGGGTCGCCAGTCAGCCAGTCCCGGAAGGACAGCGGGGCGAGGCGGGAACGGGCTTCGCGGGTGCCCGTCGACGTGGGGAGCAGGTCCGCGCTGGCCGCCGGCGCCGGGGCCTCGGCTCCCCCTGTCACTCCCGCCTGCGAGGAGGCCCGGTCGCCATCGTCGCTCCGGGAGGGGAGGATCATGACCAGGCAGAAGGCCAGGAGGAACAGGAACAGGAGGAACCCCACGCGCCGGGTTCCAAGGCCGGGGTTCCGGTCCGTCCTGGTGGTCATAGGATCACCTGGGTGGGAGCAGCAGTCGACATTCCAAGTGCGGGCACCAGCGCCGGCGCTCGTAGGGAATCATATGCAAGCGCCATACCGTCGTGGGGAGAGCAGCCGGGCCGGTCTTCGTAAGCCCGCTGCTGGACTGACCTTGGGGCGACCTGGCAGGTCGCGTCCTTCTCTCTCTCTCTCTCTCTCTCT
>CAYMFV010000176.1:0-6334 GCA_964389745.1 uncultured Planctomycetales bacterium
GGGAGCTGGCCCCCCACATCGCCGAGGCCGCCCCGCCCCGGGTCGCCGAGGAGGTCTTCCGCCTCATGGTCACCGGCGACATGGCCGGTGTGGTGGAGGACCTCATGGCCCTGGGCGTCCTCACCCTGGTCCTGCCCGAGGTGGACGCCTGGCTCCGCCGGGGCGGGGATCGCCTGGACCGTCTTCTGGCCCTCCTGGAGGTCTTCGACCGGTGGGTCCGGGACGGTGGCGACCCCTGCTACAGCCTGCGCCTGGCGGTTCTCTTCTGCCCGCTGGTGGAGGAGGAGATGGATCCTGCGACCCGGACCGTGGATGCCCGGGACCCGGCCCAGGTGGTGGCCCGGATCCTCGGGGACCTGCAGCGCCGGGCCCGGCTGCCCCGCTGGGTCCTCTCCCGCTGCCAGCGCCTCCTCCTGGTGCAGCAGCGCCTCGACCCGCCGCCGGGGGGGCGGCGCCGCCGGCGGCGCAAGGGCGAGGCGGCGGCCCTCCTGGGACAGGAGTGGTTCGCCGACTCCCTGGACCTCCTGCGCTGCCGTCTCGAGGCCGCGGGCCGGGACCTGGAGCCCTATGACCGGTGGCGGGAGCAGGCCCTTTCCAGGGAAGGCGAGGCCCGCTAGACTGGGCCGCCAGTACGGGCGTTTAGCTCAGTTGGCTAGAGCACCAGCTCGACAAGCTGGGGGTCACTGGTTCAAGTCCAGTAACGCCCACCACGGGGTCTCCAGCAGCGGCGGCACCGGCGCGTATCCTCGGGTCCGATGGCCCCCGCCGCCCTCCTCCTGGCACTCCTGCTCCCCGCGGTGCCCCAGATCCCGGTGGACCAGGACCTGGCCGAGCTCTACGGCGACCGTTTCACGCCCGAGGCCCGGGTGTATCGGAGCGCCGGGCCCAGCGTGGTCAGCGTCGACGTCTTCGCCAACCGCCTGGACCGCCGGGGCGCCCTCTCCCTCCGGCCGGTGACCCGGGCCCAGGTGGGCCAGGGCACCGGGGTCGTCATCCACGAGTCGGGCCTGGTGATCACCAATGCCCACGTGGCCCTGCCCGAGGACCCTTGGCTGGATCGGAGCAGCGTCAGCTTCGAGGTGGCCTTCGCCGAGGAGTTCGGCGGGGAGCGCTACCCGGCCCGGCTGTTGAGCGTCGACGAGGAGGCCGACCTGGCCCTCCTGGGGATCGAGGCCGAGCGACGCTTCAAGGCCATCCCCCTCGGCCGCAGCGACGACCTCCTCAAGGGCGAGAAGGTGATCGCCATCGGCTCCCCCTTCCGCAACTCCCACAGCATCACGTCGGGAATCCTCTCCGGGATGCACCGGGACGTGGAGGTCCAGGACCGCCGGGGCCGACGGCGCCACCTGGAGGGCCTGCTCCAGACCGACGCGGCCATCAACCCGGGGAACTCCGGCGGCCCCCTGCTGAACATCTACGGCGAGCTCGTCGGCATCAACAACGCCACCATGCAGCTGGCCGACGGCATCGGCTTCGCCATCCCCGTGGACCGGGTCCGGCGCATCCTGGACGAACGCCTCCTGGAGGCCGACGGCGCCTCCCGCTTCTGGATCGGCATGCGGGTGCGCACCGATGGAGAGAACCGGCCGGTCGCTGCCCTGGTGCATCCCCGGGGACCGGCGGCCCGGGCCGGCCTCCAGGACGGGGACCGGCTCCTGGCCGTGAACGGGCAGCCGGTGACGAGCCGGGAGGAGCTCGCTGCGGAGCTCCTCCCCCACGCCCCGGGGGACCGGGTCCGCTTCCGGATCCTCCGGCCGGCGGATGGCCGGGAGCGGGAGGCGGTGGTCGTCCTGGAGGCCGGCGAGCGCCGGGACAACTACGGGCTGCTCGGCTTCGAGGCCAGGCGGGCGGCCATCGTCGTCCGCCGGGGCGGCTGGCCGGAGCGGCTGCCCATCCTGCGCATCACCCGGGTCTACCCGGACACCAGTGCCGCCGCCCTGGGGCTCCGGGAGGGCGACTACCTGGTCGGGGTCCGCCTCAAGGACCGCCCGGAGGGCCAGGAGTGGACCCTGGTCTCCTCGGTGAGCCAGCTCGTGGCCTTGGTCCGGGGTCCGGACTTCGACCTGGAGCACCCGAACCTCTGGGTGCTCCGTGGCGACGAGACCTACCACGGGCAGCTGGTCCCCGACGATCCGGACCTGCAGCCCTGAGCGCCGGGCTCAGGAGGTGCCGGGCCCCTCCCGGGTGTAGACCTCCCCCCCCCGGGCGACGAACTCCCGAGCCTTCTCGGCCAGGCCCTTCGTGAGGGCCTCCTCCGGGGCGTAGCCGTGCTCCTCGGCGTAGCGGCGCAGGTCCTCGGTGATGCGCATGGAGCAGAACTTCGGCCCGCACATGGAGCAGAAGTGGGCGGTCTTGGCCGGCTCCGTGGGCATGGTGGCGTCGTGGAAGGCCCGGGCGGTGACCGGATCCAGGGCCAGGTGGAACTGGTCCTCCCAGCGGAACTCGAAGCGCGCCTGGGACAGGGCGTCGTCCCACTCCCGGGCCCGGGGGTGGCCCTTGGCCAGGTCGGCGGCGTGGGCGGCGATGCGGTAGGCGATGACGCCCTGCTTCACGTCCTCCCGGTCGGGCAGCCCCAGGTGTTCCTTGGGCGTCACGTAGCAGAGCATGGCGGTGCCGTGCCAGCCGATCTGGGCGGCGCCGATGGCGCTGGTGATGTGGTCGTAGCCCGGGGCGACGTCGGTCACCAGCGGGCCCAGGGTATAGAAGGGCGCCTCGTGGCAGGCCGTCTCCTCCCGGCGGACGTTCTCCTCGACCAGGTGCATGGGCACGTGCCCGGGCCCCTCGATCATCACCTGGACGTCGTGTCGCCAGGCGATCTCGGTCAGCTCGCCCAGGACCTGGAGCTCGGCGAACTGGGCCTCGTCGTTGGCGTCGGCGATGGAGCCAGGGCGCAGGCCGTCGCCCAGGCTGAAGGTGATGTCGTACTCCCGCATCACCTGGCAGATGCGCTCGAAGCCCGTGTAGAGGAAGTTCTCCTCGTGGTGGGCCAGGCACCAGGCGGCCATGATCGAGCCACCCCGGCTGACGATGCCGGTCAGCCGGCCGGCGGTGAGGGGGATGTGCCGCAGCAGCACTCCAGCGTGGATGGTGAAGTAATCCACGCCCTGCTCGGCCTGCTCGTAGAGGGTGTCCAGGAACACCTCCAGGTTCAGCTTGACCGGGTCCCCCCCCACCTTCTCCAGGGCCTGGTAGAGGGGCACCGTGCCGATGGGCACCGGACTGTTGCGCAGGATCCACTCCCGGGTCTCGTGGATGCTCTCCCCGGTGGACAGGTCCATCACCGTGTCGGCGCCCCAGCGGATCGCCCACTGCAGCTTCTCCACCTCGTCCTGGATCGAGGAGGACACCGCCGAGTTGCCGATGTTGGCGTTGATCTTGACCTTGAAGGCGCGACCGATGATGGCCGGCTCCAGCTCGGGGTGGCGGCGGTTGGCCGGGATCACCGCCCGGCCGGCGGCCACCTCCTGGCGCACGAACTCGGGGTCGAAGCCCTCCCGGGCGGCCACGAAGGCCATCTCCTCGGTGACGATGCCCTGGCGGGCGTAGTGCATCTGGGAGAAGTTCCGGGCGCCCCGGGCCTCACGGTCCCGCAGCCACTCGGCCCGGAGCTGGGGCAGACCCCGGCCCAGGTCGCAGCCCTGGGGCCCGGTCGTGTCGTAGAGGTCCAGGTGCTCGCCGTTCGCCAGGTGCACCCGGCGGAAGGGCACCCGGAGGATCCGGTCGCCGTGCCGGATCTCCCGGTGGATCTTCTCGGAGGACGGAAAGTGCTCCTCCAGGGGCGGCAGGGAGGAGCGCACGGCCTGGACGGCCGCGTCGTCGAGGGTCGGTTGCATCGCGCTTTCCTACGCCGGCATTACCCGGATCAGGTTCGAGGGGTGCCTCTCAGGCCGCGCGCCGGAGCCGTCCGGCGGCGACCGCCCCCGCGCTGGCGGAGACAGGAACGGACCAGGTCGGGCCCGTGGCCGGCAGTTTAGCAGGCGTTACCATCACCGGGTCATGCGCTCCGGGAGACGGTCTGTCCACGTCTTCTTCCGCGGCCGGGTCCAGGGCGTCGGCTTCCGCTGGACGGCCCGGGACCTGGCCCGGGAGCACGCCATCGCCGGCTGGGTCCGGAACCTCCCGGACGGCCGGGTGGAGCTGGTGGCCGAGGGGGCCCCGGGGGAGGTCGAGGCCTATCTGGCGGCCCTGGAGGCCCGCCTGGCCGGCCTGGTGGCGGGCCGGGAGCTCTCCTGGGAGGCGCCCGAGGGCCTCCAGGGCTTCGTCATCCGCCGTTGAGCCGGCGGCCTACAGGTCCACGAAGTTGCTGACCGCGCAGGGGGTGCCGCCCGCGCCCACGTCCACCGCCTGCACCCGGATCACGCCGCAGGCGCCCGCCGGCACATTCGCCGCCAGGCTGGTGCCGCCGAGGAGGAACTGGGGATTGGCGATGTCGACGGTGGTGCCCGTGCAGGGGCTGCCGTTCCAGGTGAAGGAGCCCGGCACCCCGTACACGTAGGCGATGGTGTTGCTGTTGGCGCCGGTGACCGAGAAGGTCATCGGGCCCGGGCAGGTGCCGGAGACCGCGAGCTGCAGACCGCCGCCGCCGAGGATGCCGGCCACCTCCCAGACCGTGGCACCGAAGCCGTCGGCGATCCAGACGGTGCCGTTGGCCAGGTCGATGCCCAGGCCCTCGGGGCTGATGCCCAGGGCGCCCATGTCCCAGAAACCGAGGAGGCTGCCGGCCCGGTCCACCTCGAGGATGCGGTCGCCGATGTCCTCCCCGGTGAGGAAGGTCCCGGTGGTGGGGTTGTAGGCCAGCCCGTCCGGGTCGATGCTCGAGGAGGGCAGCGTGATGCTGGCGACCACGTTGCCCAGCTGGTCGAATTCGGTGATGTGTCGGGGCGTGCTGTCCTGGGAGATGAAGATGTTGCCCGTCGCCGGGTCGACGGCGACACCGGAGACGTCGGTCACGTCCGGCAGGGTGGAGAAGCCCACGCCGGTGGGCAGTCCGGTCGAGGGATCGAACTCGTAGAGGTACTCGTTCTCGTCGCCGATCCAGAGCATGCCGGTGTTCGGGTCGAGACCGCAGCCGATGGGAATGGCGGTGCTGAAGCCCGGCGGAATCGGGGCCGGCCAGAAGGCCAGGAGGTTCCCGACCCGATCGTACTTCTGGATCTGGTCCACATTGGAGTCCACCACCCAGATCGTGCCCCCTCCCGAGGGCTCGTACTCCAGGCCGCCCGGGAAGGGCCCGGCGGTGGACCAGGACTGGACGACGCTCTGGGCGGCCGAGGGCATCGCCAGGAGCGCCAGGAAGAGGAGGGTTGACAGGGAACGCTGCATGGTTTCCGAGGGTTCCAAGGACAAGGATCCGAGGGGCGGGTAAGGCGCCCCAGGGCTCCTCCCCTATACCACGCCAGCGTCCCGCCGGGGCCTACTGCCCGGAGCGCCGGGCAGAGAGCAGCACCGGCACCACCAGCTCCTGGCCGTCCCGGAGGATGTGCACCTCCACGGTCTGACCTGCCCGGTAGCGGGCCAGGGCGTCCATGAAGTCGTAGATGTCGCCGATCTTCACGTCGCCCACGGCCTTGATGATGTCGCCCTTGCGCAGGCCAGCCTTCTCGGCCGGCCCTCCTGGGGAGACCCCGGCGAGCTGCATGCCGCCGCCTTCCGGGGTGACCCCGTACTCGGGGATGCTCCCGAACCAGGCCCGGGCGCCGGCGACCACCCGCTCCTCCTTCGGCGCCGGCGGCGCCACGAAGCGGAACTCCTCCGCCGGGCGCCCTGCCAGATTCCGTAGCAGCCGCACCACTGCCCGGGCCAGGACCTCCATGCGCGGGTAGTCCAGCTTCTCCCAGTCGTCGCTGGGCCGGTGGTAGTCGCTGTGCATCCCCGAGAAGAAGAACAGGGCCGGGATCTTCTCGCTCTGGAAGGCCATGTGGTCGCTGCCACCGCCCCCGGGCAGACTCTCCTTGGAGAGAGCGAAGCGCAGCTCCTCCTCCGGCGGTGCCACCTCTCGGACGGCATCGTCCAGGGCGGCCGCGGTCTGCTGGCCGCCGACGGTGATGGCACCGGACTCGAGCCGCCCCACCATGTCCAGGTTGACGTTGGCCAGGATCCGCTCCCGGGGCACCGTCGGGTGCTCCACCCAGTGCTTGGAGCCCAGCAGCCCCTCCTCCTCCGCGCTCCAGAGGGCCACCAGGATGGTGCGGGCCGGCGGCGGCCCCGCCGCCAGGGCCTCGGCCACCTCCAGGGTCATGGCGGTGCCGCTGGCGTTGTCGTCGGCACCGTTGTGCACGGCCCGCTCACCCGGGGTGAGAGAGCCGCCCCCCCCCCAGCCGAGGTGGTCGTAGTG
>CAYMFV010000177.1:0-6326 GCA_964389745.1 uncultured Planctomycetales bacterium
CCTCCGGGCGGCCATCTTCGACAAGACCGGGACCCTGACCCGGGGCACCCGGCGCCTCCTGGCGGTCCTCCCCGGCGCCCCCGGCCAGGAGGAGGACTGCCGCCGGGCCGCCGCCGCCCTGGCCGCCGCCTCCGCCCATCCCGCCGCCCGGGCCCTGGTTCAGGGCGAGGCGCCGCCCCTGCCCGAGGAGTACCGGGTCCACGCCGGCCGGGGCGTCTCGGGGACCTGGGGGCCACACCTGTGGTTCCTGGGCAGCCGCCGCCTCCTGGAGGAGGCCTCCCTGGAGCTGCCCCGGGAGCTGGAGGAGGCCTGGCAGGCGGCCGAGGCCCGGGGCCGGAGCGTCCTGGCCCTGGCCCGGGCCGACGGTGGCGCCCACGCCCTCTTCGTCCTGGCCGAGGAGCTCCGGCCCGAGGCCCGGGAGGTCCTCCAGGCCCTCCGCCGGGACGGGTTGCACGTGGAGGTCCTGTCCGGGGACGCCCCGGCAGCGGCCCGGGCCGCCGCCCGGGAGCTCGGCGTGCCCGTCCAGGGCAATCTGCTTCCCGGTGCAAAACAGTGCCAAGTCCGGGCGAAAAAAGAGCATCATTCCCCCCTATTATACGCGGGAGATGGCATTAATGATGGCCCGGCCATGGCTGAGGCAGACGTTTCCCTGGCTCCTGCCGGCGGGACCGAGGTGGCCCGGGCCGCCGCCGACGTCCTGCTCCTGGGCGGCGATCTCCGCGGTGTCCTCCGCCTCCGCTCCCTGGCCCGAGCCACCGCCCGGCGCATCCGCTTCAACTTCCTCTGGGCCCTGGCCTACAACCCGCTCTTCCTCTTCCTCGCCGCCACGGGGCGCCTCTCCCCGGTGCTCTGCGCCCTGGCCATGGCGGCCGGTTCCCTGCTGGTCACCTCGGTCTCGGTGATCCGGCCTCTCCGGGCCGAGGACCCGCCCAGCACTCCGTGTCCTCCCCCCTCCCCGAAGCCCTGACCCTCGGACTCCTGGGCAGTGTCCACTGCCTGGGCATGTGCGGCGTCTTCGCCGGGGCCGTGGGAGCCGGTACCCGGGGGCGGAGCCGCAGGCTCCTCGCCGGCCGCATGGCCGCCTACCTGGGGGGCAAGACTCTCACCTACGCCTTCCTGGGCACCCTGGTCTTCAGCGCCGGCGCCCGCCTCCTCCAGGGCGAGGCCCTCGGCACCGCCCGGCGGACAGCCCTGCTCCTGGCGGGCCTGGCCATCGTCGGCACCGGCCTGCACCTGGGCGGCTGGCTGCCCGCCGCCATGGTCCGGGTGGGCCAGGCACCCGGGCGGAACCTCGCCCGTCTCCTCGCCCCGGTCCGGACCTGGACCCGGCTCCCGGGGCCCGCCGGTGCCGCCGTCCTCGGCTTCCTGAACGGCTTCCTGCCCTGCGGCCTGGTCCTTGCCGCCGTCTTCCTGGCGGCCGCTTCCGCCACCGCCCTGGGAGCTGCCACCACCATGGCCGTCTTCGGCCTGGCCACCGGGCCGGCCCTGCTCCTGCCCGCCCTGGCCGGCCGCGGCCTGAGCGTCGCCGGCCGTCCCGGCCTGCGCCGACTCGCCGCCCTGCTCCTTCTTGCCCTCGCACCCTTCTCCCTGTGGCGGGGCGGCCTCCTCGCTGGCGGGGAGGGCACCCCATCCTGCTGCGAGGCCCCGGCCGCTGCTTCGACGGCAACGGCCGGACCTGGACACGATCTCCCCACCCCTTCCGGGGAGACCTCCCCTGCTACCCGTTGACCCCGGAGAGATGCACCTGCACCGAGCACGACGACCAGGCGTCCTCCTTCTCGGCGCCGCCGGCGTCCTGCCGCTGGCCCTGCTCCTGCCCAGCCCCCCCCCGGTCGCAGCCGCGGCCGCGACGGCTTCCCTGGCGCAGGCGGAGGGCAGCGGCCGGCTGGCGGCGCTGATCGAGGAGTGGACCAACCAGTTCTTCCCTGGCAACCCGGAGGACCTCCGGAGCCATCTCACCGATCCCCTGTACCGGCACCTGGAGCACGGCGCCACGGTCTTCCGCCAGTACTGCGCTGGCTGCCACGGCGCGCAGGCCGACGGCGCCGGTCCGGCGGCCTCGGCCCTGGTGCCGAAGCCCCGAAACTTCCGGCACGGCCTGGATCTCCAGTCGCCGCCGGTGTTCAAGTTCCGCTCCACCCAGTCGGGCCAGCCGCCCCTGGTGACAGACCTGGAGCGGACCATCCGCAACGGCCTGCCGGGGAGCGCCATGCCCAGCCACCGGCTCATGGACGCCGAGGACCTGCGGGCGGTGGCCGACTACGTGCTCTGGGTCGCCCGGACCAGCGAGTTCCGGATGGCCGTCCAGGCGGTCTACGAGGAGGAGGAACCCGACCTCGACGACCCGGAGGAGTTCCAGGACTTCCTCGACGACTACGTCGCCGAGGAGGCCACCCGGATCCAGGAGCGCTACGCCGCCCCGGCCCTGGTGGTCCCCGGCCCCGAGCCCCCCTTCGACGCGGCGAGCATCGCCCGGGGGCAGGAGGTCTACATGCAGCAGGGCTGCGCCGAGTGCCACGGCCCGACGGGGCGGGGAGATGGCTCCTCCAGCCCCTTCCTGGTGGACGACTGGGGCTACCCCATCGACCCCCGGGACTTCAGCACCGGCCGCTTCCGGGCCGGCAGTGACGGGCACAGCGTCTACCTGCGCATCGCCGGTGGGGTGACGGGGACGCCGATGCCCTCCTTCGCCCACCTGGACAACGAGTCCCTGTGGCACCTGGTCCACTACATCCAGTCCCTCGGGCGGGGAGGTGTGCAGTGAACGAGCGCCACGAGAACCTGGTGGACTACGGCCTGGTCAAGGCCCACATCGTCTGGGCCGTGATCTTCTTCCTGGTGAGCGTCTTCGCCGGGCTCCTGTACAGCCTGCAGTTCTTCAACAGCTACCCCTTCCAGGGGATCGAGTGGCTGGCGCCGGGAAGGATGCGCATGGTGCACACCAACGCCATCGCCTTCGGCTTCCTGGTCAACGGCTTCACCGCCGGCCTCTACTACATGATCCCGCGACTCACCGGGCAGCGGGTGGCCAGCATCAAGTTCGGCCGCTTCCTGAACTGGGCCCTGCAGGCGACGGTGCTCCTCACCGCGGTGGGCATCCTCCTGGGCAAGGCCCAGGCCGTGGAATGGGGAGAGACGCCCACCGGCTTCCAGCCGGCCTCCCTGACCCCGAACTGGGTGCCCTGCGACATCCTGGTCTGCGTCTTCGCCGTCGGCCTCGCCTGGCAGATGTCCCTGCCGATGATCCGGGCCCGGGGCAAGCGCCTCTACGTGAGCTGCTGGTACTTCACCGCCGGCCTGATCTGGACGGTCCTCACCTACGTGATGGGCAATTTCATCCCCGAGTGGTTCCTGCCCGGAACCGCCGGGTCCGCAGTCGCCGGCATGTACATCCACGACCTGGTGGGCCTCTTCGTGACGCCCATGGGCTGGGGCATGATGTACTTCTTCGTGCCGGTGATCCTGAAGAAGCCGATCTGGTCCCACTCCCTGTCGATCATCGGCTTCTGGGCCCTGGCCTTCTTCTACCCCCTGAACGGCGTCCACCACTTCCTGCTGTCGCCGATCCCGATGTACGTCCAGTACGGGGCCATCCTGGCCACCATCGGCGTCGAGGTGGTGGTCACCACCGTGGTGGTGAACTTCTTCGGCACCCTCTGGGGCCGGGGCCAGGCCATCCGGGACATCCTGCCCATCCGCTGGTTCTACACCGGCATGATCTTCTACTTCCTGACCTGCCTGCAGTGTGCCTGGCACACCACGGTCCAGGCCCAGAAGATCATCCACTTCACCGACTGGGTCCCCGGCCACGCCCACATGGTCATGTTCGGGGTCTTCTCCTTCTGGATCATCGGCATGATCACCTGGCTGTGGCCCCGCGTCACCGGGCGGGAGTGGCACTCGCCGCTGCTCCTCTCCTGGCAGTACTGGCTCAGCCTGGTCGGTCTCGCCTCCATGTTCGTGGACCTGACCATTGCCGGCCTGGTCCATGGCTTCATGCAGGCCAACCTGAACCCCTGGATGGACATCATCCGCGCCCTGCAGCCCTTCTGGATCGTCCGGACGCTGGCGGGCTCGATGATCGTCGCCGGGGCCGTGATCATGGCCTGGAACATGTGGCGCACGGTACGCAGCCCGGGCCGTGCCTACGACGAGTCCGCCCACTTCGTGAACGCGCCGCAATGGGAGGTGCAGGCGATCCATGGATAGGTTCAAGAGCCTCTTCTTCGTGGCCGGGCTCGGCATGTTCGTCCTGGCCTTCATCGCCTCCGGGGTGGCCCCGGTGCTGACCCTGAAGGGTCTGCAGTACACGACCATCGAGGAGATCGCCCAGGACCCCATCCCCGAGTGGCGGGACCTGGCGGAACGCTGGCCCGAGGCCTTCGCCGAGGCCTTCGGCAACCCGGCGCAGGAGCAGGCCCTGCTGCTGCCCAAGACCCTGGCCGCTTCCCCGGAGGAACCGGCCGCGGTGACCGCCACGACGGCGGCCTACGCCGAGGCCCTGCGCCAGGGCCGGGACATCTACATCCGGGAAGCCTGCTGGCACTGCCACTCCCAGTACGTACGTGGCGTCAGCAAGGAGGAAGCCCGCTGGGGCCCGGTGTCCATGGCCGAGGAGTACCAGAACGAGCTGTACCAGCCGCCGCTCTGGGGCACCCGCCGGGTCGGGCCCGACCTGACCCGGGAGTGGGGCCGGCACACCAACGACTGGCACGCCGCCCACCTCCTGGATCCCCGGAGCACCACGCCGGACAGCGTGATGCCCTCCTTCCCCTGGTTCTTCCAGGACAACCCCCATTACCGGCCCCCCGAGGAGGTCCTGGCCGAGGCCGCCGGCATCGCCGACGAGCAGCAGCGCAAGGCCTTCCTGCGCCGGGAGATGGCCCGAACCCCCCTGGTGCCGAACCGGGACGGGTTCTCCATCCTCACCTACATCCAGTGGCTCGGATCCTGGCAACCGGAGCGCCCATGGGACGATCAGTAGCCCGTTTTCGTGTCGGCCTCACCATCTTCCTGGGAGCCGCCAGCGTCCTGGGTGGAGGGTTCTTCATCCTCAAGCTGGTGGAGTTCATCAACTCCCTCGAGGACAAGAGCATCCTCGGCTTCGCCATCGCCCCCCTGGTCAACTACTCCCTGGTGGCGGCCGGGTTCTTCGCGCTCCTGATCTGGGCCTTCCTGGCCGGCCAGTTCTCCCACGTGGAGGAGACCAAGGCCGACTTCCTCGCCGACCAGGAGCGCTACGACAAGGAGGATTCCCACCTGCAGCCCGGGCCCCTGCCCGAAGGAGGACGGTCGTGAGCAAGCCCGAGGAACACGGCACCAACGCCGCCGAGCCCGGCCAGGAGTCGAAGTGGCCGCCGGTCGAGGACGAGTACCACTTCGACTTCGACCGGGGCGGCGTGCCCGGCTACCTGGTGCTCATCTACGTGGCCTTCCTGATGATGGTCTTCTTCTACGTGGTGGACAACCTGGTCCCCGCGTGGTGGAGCCTGGACTGGCACATCAACCCCTGAGGGGCTCGAGCACGCCCCCGACCGGGGGCGGAAACCCTGCCGGGGCGGCCCCTGCCGCCCCCGGCAGCTTTCCCGCTACCCCCTCCCAGGGTCCCGTTGCCGGGCCCGACCGGTGACTAGACGGAGGCGGTGCTCCCCGCCCTCCTTCTCGCCCTGCTGCTCCCATCCGGGCCGGCCCAGGAGCCCCTGGCGACCCGGGTGGACGCCGCCATCGAGAAGGGGGGCGCCGCCCTCCGGGCCCGGCGAGGCCGGAACGGCGGCTGGCCCGAGCCTTTTCCGAACCATCCCGGCGGCGTCACCGCCCTGGCCCTCCATGCCCTCCTGCACTCCGGGGCCCGGGCCGGGGAGCGGGAGGTGGTCCAGGCCCTGGCCTTCCTCCGCCGCCAGCCCCACCGGAGCACCTACGCCTCCTCCCTGCGTCTCCTGGTGGAGGCCGACCTGGGCCCGGCGGCGGACCGGGCCGAGGCGGAGAAGGCCCTCCGCTTCCTCCTGCGCAACCGGGCCCCGGACGGCCTCTGGGGCTATCCCTCCGGCAGCTCGGACCTGAGCAACACCCAGTTCGCCATCCTCGCCCTGGGCGCGGCCGGGGATCTCGGGCTGCAGATCCCCGACGCCGTCCTCGAGGACGTTGCCAGGAAGCTCCAGGCCGCCCGGTCCCGGAATGGCGGTTTCGGCTACCGGGCCGGCGCCGGCTCATCCTCCCTGTCCATGACGGCCTCCAGCCTGGGAGGGCTGGCCATCCTCCGGGCCCTGGGTGCGGCCGTCCCCGAGAACACCTGGGAGGAGGCCGCGGCCCGCTACGCCGGCCTGTTC
>CAYMFV010000178.1:0-6326 GCA_964389745.1 uncultured Planctomycetales bacterium
TGGTAGATCCGCTCCAGGGCCACCACGTCCCGCTGCACCGCCTCGGTGGAGTACTTGCTGCCCGGGAAGATCAGCCAGCCGTCGCCCAGCTCCATCTCCCCGGCCAGGTTCGTGCCGATGCCCAGGAAGCTGCTCCCCGACAACGTCTCGTTGCCCGTGAACTCGATGTCCCCCACCCGGACCAGGGGCCCTTCCTCGATGATCAGGCGCAGCTGGTCCCGGTCCTCCTCGATCACCGGTTCCACCCGGACGAAGTGATAGCCCTCCCGGCGGTAGAAGGCCTCCAGGCTGTGCACGATCCGGGGCACCGACTCCCGGTCGATCTCCTGGGCGCCGGCCAGGTCCGCCTCCAGGAGGAGCTTCTCCCGGTCGAACTCCTCGTTGCCGGTGAACAGCACCCGGCGCAGGGTGGGCACCGACACCACCCGGAGGATGAGTCGTACCCGGTCAGCCCCGAGCTGCTCGGCCAGCACCTGCTCGACCCGGACCCGCATCCGCTTCCACAGGAAGGCGATGTCCCGGCGCATGGTCTCGGGGTCGTAGACCACGCCCGGGCGGGTCCGCAGCGCGGCCCGGACCGCCGCCTCCCGGTCCCCGGCACCCTCGATGACGACCTCCACCACCACCGGCGGCTCCCGCTCGGCGTCCTGGGCCCCCGGGAGGGCCGGGGAGGGTGCCGGCTCCTGCCCGGAGGAGACGGCGGCGAGCCCGGGGAGCAAGGCCAGGAGGAAGGCGGCCACGCCGCGGCGAGAGGTCCAGGACATGGCGGGGATCAGATGACCGGTTCCCGGACCGCATTCTCGAAACGCATCAGCTCCTGCGTGAAGTGCAGGGTGATGGTCCCGGTGGGACCGTTCCGGTTCTTGGCGACGATGAGCTCGGCGATGCCGGCGTTCTCCGGAGTCGGGCTGTAGTACTCCTCCCGGAAGAGGAGCAGCACCAGGTCGGCGTCCTGCTCGATGGCACCCGACTCCCGCAGGTCCGAGAGCCGGGGCCGGTGGGAATCCCGCTGCTCCGCCGCCCGGTTGAGCTGGGCCAGGGCGAGGACGGGCACCTGCAGGTCCCGGGCCAGGCTCTTCAGGCCCCGGGAGATGATGGCGATCTCCTGCTGCCGGCTCTCGGCCCGGGGCACCGACAGGAGCTGGAGGTAGTCCACCACCACCAGGTCCAGCTGCCCGTCCCGGCCCAGGCGCCGGGCCTTGGCCCGGATCTCGGCCATGCTCGGCTGGGAGGAGTCGTCGACGTAGATGCTGGCGCTGCCCAGCTCCCCGGCGCTCAGGGTCAGGCGCTGGCGGTCGGTCTTGTCCAGGCGGCCCCGGCGCAGGGCGTCGTGGCGCACCCGGGCGTGGGAGGAGAGGAAGCGGAGGATGATCTGGTCCGCCGGCATCTCCAGGGAGAAGAGCAGCGCCCCGCCCCCGCCCAGGGCTACCCGCTCGACGATGTTCAGGGCCAGGGCCGTCTTGCCCATGGACGGCCGGGCGGCCAGGACCACCAGGTCCCCGGGCCGGAAGCCCTGCCGCTCATCCAGGTCCAGGAAACCGGTGCGCAGGCCCTGGGGGCCGGCGTCGCTGGAGAGGATCCGGTCCAGCTGGCGGGCCAGGATCTGCTGCACCGACTGGAGATCGCCGCCCACCAGGCGGTCCCCCACGGTGAAGACCTCCTGCTCGGCCTTGTCCAGGATCTCCCGGATCTCCTCGGGACTCTCCAGGGCCTCCCGCTGGATCTGCTCGGCGGCGTGGAGGAGCCGCCGGCGCAGGGACAGGTCCCGGACGATGCGCAGGTGGTTCTCGAGGAAGGCCAGGGACGGCACGCTGGCCATCACCTCCTCGAGGTAGCCCCGGCCGCCGAGCTCCTCCTCCTTCTGCTGGAGCTCCACCTCGTGGGCCACCGTCACCGGATCGCAGGAGCCGGCGGAACGGCGGTCCAGCTCGACCATGAGCCGGAAGAGACCTCGGTGGCGCGGCAGGTAGAAGTCGTCCTCCTGGATCACCGCCTGCACGTCGACCATGCACCGGGGGTCCCGGAGGATGCTGCCCAGGACGGCCTTCTCGGCCTCCAGGTCGTAGGGCAGACGCTCGGCGGGGGAAGCGCCCATGGCCGGGGGCAAGCATAGCCCCGAGGCGCCGGGGCCGGGCGCCTCGGGGCTCGCGCCCGGATCAGGCTTCCGCTTCCTGCTTCTGGACCACCCAGACCCGGAGCATCGCCTCCACCTCGCCGTGGACGTGGACGGGGATCTGGTACTCGCCGGTCTCCCGGATGGGCTCTTCCAGGCGGATGCTGCGCACGGACAGCTCGATGCCCTGGGCGGCCAGGGCCTCGGCGATCCGGTGGGCATTCACCGAGCCGTAGAGGTGGCCCTCGGGGGAGACCTTCTCCTCGAAGGTCACCTGCAGCGCGGCGATGCGGCTCGCCAGGGCCTCGTGCTCGGCCCGCTCCGCCGCCCGCCGGAGCTCGGCCTCCTTCCGGGCCCGGGCCACCCGGCGCAGCCCCTCCTCGCTGTAGGGGAAGGCCCGGCCGCAGGGTATGAGATGGTTCCGGGCGTAACCGGCGGCCACGTCCACCACGTCGCCGACGTGCCCCAGGGCGGGGATGTCCTCGCGCAGGATGATGCGGGTCTTCATCAGGTGGTGTAGGGCAGGAGGGCCAGGAAGCGGGCGTACTTGATGGCCTTCTTGAGCTGCCGCTGCTGGCGGGCGCTCAAGCCGGTGCGCTTGGCAGAGTGGATCCGTCCCTGGGGCGACAGGTAGCGACGCAGGGTCTCGGGGTCCTTGTAGTCGAAGACCTCGGGGTGGGTCATCTTCTTGCCTCGGGGCGAGCTCACGACTGCACCTCCTTGTCCTCTTCGCCGGCCTCCTCAGCCGGCGGCTCCTCGGGAGCCTCGGCGGCGGCGGGTGCCGCCACCGGCACGACATCGGCTTCCGGCGCGGTGGCCTCCGCGGCCGGGCCTTCCTCGGCGGCCGCCGGCTCCGGCGTCTCCGTCTCGGGGGCGGCCTCCTCGGGGGCCTCGGGGCCCGTCTCGGCGGCGTCGTCCTCGGGGATCACCAGGGTCGCCTCGTCCACCTCCTGGATGCCGTAGGCCAGCTCCTCCTCGGGAATCGCCTCCCGACCCAGGAAGAGACAGCGGAGCACCGGGCCGACCAGGTAGAAGTCCCGCTTGGCGGCGTTGACCGCCTCGCCGGTGGCCTCCAGCCAGCCCAGGACGTAGGTGGCCCGCTTGTGGCGCTTGATCGGGTAGACCAGGGCCCGTTCGCTCCACAGGCGCAGGACCCGGACGGTGATACCATGCTTCTCCAGGGTCGCCTTGACCTGGTCGCGCACGGCGTTGAAACCTCTGCGCACCTCCTGGTTGTCCAGGAGGAACATGGCCTCGTAGCAGTGGGTGTTCTGGTTGTCGTTCATGAATGGTGCCTTTCCGGTCCTGCCGGTTCCGGGCGGCCGGCGCTGGCCGACCCCCGCCGCCTAGGGCGCTCGGCGGTTGTAGCGGGCCTGGAGCTCCTCGATGGAGATGCCCCGGACCCAGTCCTCCGCCGCCCAGGAAACCCGGTCGAGGGCCTCGTCCACGACCGGAGCCTCGGCACGGCGGAAGGGGGAGAGAACGTGCTCCACCGCGTCCCCCCGGGGATCCCCCACCCCCAGGCGCAGGCGCGGGTACTCCTGGGTACCGAGGGCCCCCTCGATGGAGAGGAGGCCCTTGTGCCCCCCGGCGCTGCCGCCGGGCCGGACCCGGATGACCCCGAGGGGCAGGTGGAAGTCGTCCACCAGGACGAGGAGGGCCGCGGGAGGAGCCTCGACCTCCCGGAGGGCGGCGGCCACCGCCCGGCCGCTGCGGTTCATGTAGGTGAGGGGCCAGAGGAGGGCGAAGCGCCTCTCCGGATCCCGGTACCAGCGGCCCAGGCGACTGCCGCCTGCACGCAGGTGGGAAGGAACGATGCCCAGCCGGACGGCCAGGCGGTCGAGAGCGTCGAAACCCACGTTGTGCCGGGTGTGGGCGTACTCGCGGCCGGGATTGCCCAGCCCGACCACCACCCGGCAGGCGGCCCGGGGATCGCCGCCCGCCACAGCCTCGGCCGGCGATTCCGCGTCCTCGGGTCCCCTCCGGGAGCCGGAGATCATAGCGTCGGGGCGGGACCCCGGCAATCAGCCCTGGTCGCCGTCCTCCTCGCTGCTGCGCCCCCTGCCGATGACCTCGGGCTCGGCGGCGGCTCCCTCCTCGGTCCCGGCCTCGGCCTCTTCCTCGGCCTCCTCCTCGGCGGCGCCGACGCTGCAGATGACCGCATCCGGCTCCAGGCGGCAGACCACCCCGGCCGGCAACTCCAGGTCCCGGACGTAGATGGCGTCGCCAACGTCCAGCTCGTTCACCACAACCGGGATGGCCTCGGGGATGGTCTCGGGCGCACAGGTCACCGGCAGGTCGTTCACCACCTTGCGCAGATCACCGCCGTGGGCGATGCCCTTGGCGTGGCCCACGAACTCGATGGGCACGTCGACCTCGACCTGGGCGTGGTGGCTGATGCGCAGGAAGTCGGCGTGCACCAGGTGGTCGCCCATGGCGTCCCACTGGACCTCGTGCAGCAGGGCCTTCTCCTTGTGCCCACCCTTGACCTGGAGCTCCACGACCCGCTCGTGGTGGCGAAGCAGGCCCTCCATCTCGTGCAGGTCCACGGTGATGGGCAGGCTCTCCCCCCCCTCTCCGTAGATGACGGCCGGCAGGCGGCCCTCCCGGCGCAGGCGCCAGGCGGCGCTGGTTCCGGTGGCGGTCCGGCGTTCGGCCTTGAGCAGGTGGATCTCCATCCTTCCTCGTTCCTCTTCAGTCTTCCTCGAACAGCGCGCTCACGGACTCGGCGCGGTGGATGCGGGCGATGGCCCGGGCCAGGAGGGGGGCGATGGTCACCACCCGCAGGCCGTCGGGCACCTCCCCCCGCAGGGGAATGGTATTCGAAACGTAGATCGTCTCGCAGGGGCAGGCCTCGAGCCGTTCCCGGGCCGGACCGCAGAGCACCGCGTGGGTGGCGGCGATGTAGATCCGGCGGGCGCCCCGGGCCTTGAGGAGCCGGGTCGCCTCGGTGATGGAGCCGGCGGTGCTGATCATGTCGTCCACCAGGAGGACGTCGTGCTCCGCCACGTCGCCGATGATGTTCTCGACCACCGTCTCCTGGGCCCCCACCCGGCGCTTGTCGACGATCGCCAGGCCCGCGTCCAGGGAGCGGGACCAGGCCCGGGCCAGGCGGATGCCGCCGACGTCCGGACTGCAGACCACCAGGTCCTCCAGGCCCAGCTTCAGGATCTCCTCCAGGAGCACCGGCTTGGCGAAGAGGTGGTCCACGGGCACGTCGAAGAAGCCCTGAATCTGGCTGGCGTGGAGGTCCACCGTCAGCACCCGGTGGGCGCCGGCGGCCACCACCATGTTCGCCACCAGCTTGGCGGAGATGGGCACCCGCCCCTCGTCCTTGCGGTCCTTCCGGGCGTAGCCGAAGTAGGGAATGACGGCGGTGATGCGGTCGGCGCTGGCCCGGCGCAGGCAGTCGATGAGGAGCAGCAGCTCCATCAGGTTCTCGTTCACCGGCGGGCTTGTCGGCTGGACGACGAACACGTCGCCGCCGCGCATGTCGTCCCGGATCTTGATGTCGATCTCCCCGTCGGGAAAGCGGCCGATGTCGGCCGCCGACAGGGGCAGGTCCAGGACCTGGCAGATCTCCCGGGCCAGCTCCGGGTGGGCGGTGCCGGTGAGGATCTTGAAGCGGTCGTCGGTGCGCACCATCAGCCCTTCTCCTGGTCCCGCTTCCGCGGCCGCAGGGGCCGGGCGGGGACGCCGACCACGGTCTCCCCGTCGGCCACGTCCCGGTTGCGCGTGACCACCGCGCCGGCGCCGGTGACGGCGTTCTCGCCGACCCGCACCGGGGCCACCAGCACCGTGCCCGAGCCGATGAAGGCGCCGGCCCCGATCTCGGTCCGGTGCTTGGCCCGGCCGTCATAGTTGGCGGTGATGGTGCCGCAGCCGATGTTCGCCCGGGGGCCGACGAAGGCATCCCCCAGGTAGGTGAGGTGCTTCGCCTTGGCTCCGGCTCCAATCACCGTCTTCTTCACCTCCACGAAGTTGCCGATCTCCGCCCGGTCCTCGAGGACGGTGCCGTCCCGGAGGTGGGCGAAGGGGCCCACCAGGCAGTGCCGACCGATGCGCACGCCCCGGCGGATGACGCAGAAGGGCAGGATCCGGGTTCCAGGCCCGATCTCCACCCCGGTCTCGATCCAGGTGGTGGTCGGATCGTCGACGATGACGCCGGCCGCCATGTGCCCGCGCAGGATGCGCTCCCGGAGCAGGGCCGTCG
>CAYMFV010000179.1:0-6307 GCA_964389745.1 uncultured Planctomycetales bacterium
GCCTCCCCCCGGCGGCCGGCACCGGCGCCGCGGCCCGGCGGCAGCGGGGCCACCCCGCGGGCGGGCGTGAGGCCGGCCGCGCCGGCGGCTGCGACGCCGGTGGCCGTGACCGGGGCGGCAGCGGCGCCCCGGATCGCCCTGACCCGCCAGCGCACCAGCAAGAAGCGCCTGCGCATCCGCTGGGACTACCCGGTCTACGTGCTGCCCCGGGAGGAAACCGTGGATCCCGGGCAGACCATCGTCCGCCGGCGGCGCCAGGCACTCTCCCGGGAGGAGGCCTTCCGCCAGGCTGCCGGCGACGATCCCCGGCCTCTCCTGGTCCTCCGGGAGTGCCCGGCCTGCGTCGGCTCCGAGGTGGCGCTCCTGTCGCGCAAGGCGGAGAACGATCGGACCCTGCTCTTCAGCCAGTGGTTCCACTGCCTGAAGCTGCCGCCCGACGTCCTCCTGGAGGAGCACCCATTCCGACGGCTCTTTCCGGAGAAGGACCCGCCGCACCTCTTCCTGGCCATGCCCGATGGCAGCGGCGTGGTGGGGCTTTCCGGGGCCCAGAGCCAGAAGGAGCTCTGGCAGGCCATGACCTCGGTCCTGCGCCAGGCCTATGTCCAGGATCCGAGCCGGGCGGTGAAGGACCATCTGAAGCTGCTGGCCCGCTTCGACCACCTGGACAGCCGGGAGGACCTCCTCGAGGAGCAGATCGACCTGGAGATCGAGAAGCGGGGTCCGCGCTCGCCCAAGGTGCGTCGCCTGGGCCGGGAACTGGAGAAGATCCGGGCCCAGCGGCGGGAGGCCCTGGAGCGGGAGAAGGAGATCACCGCCCTCGAACTCCGGGAGCCGGACGACGGGGAAGGGTGAGGGCCGGCGTCCTCCTCCTCGCCCTGCTCGTCACTGCCCCCCTCCCGGCCCAGCGCGGCCTCTGGGGGGGGGAGGAGCCGCCGGAGGTGGACCCCTACACGGGGGGCGACCGGGAGCTGCGCCTGGGTGCCGGCATCCGTCGCTACGGGCCCCTGCCCTGGGCCGATGGACATGGCAGCCGGGACATCGAGGAGATGGTCGGTCGGCGCATCCTCTGGGTGGAGACGGCCCACTTCCGCATCGGCTCCACCCTGCCCTGGTACCGTCTGCCCCGGGACAAGGCCCAGCGGGAGAAGATCCGTGCCGAGCTCGAGCGCCTGGCGGAGCGCCTGCTCGAGGTGGATCCGAAGACCAGGCGCCTGGACCCGTGGCTGCGCCTGCATCTCTTCGCCTTGCGGGTAGAGGATCTGTACGCCGAGCTCGAAGCGATCCTGGGCGTCGGCGACGCCGACTTCCCGAAAGCGCGGGGTGAGCGCCCCGGGGGCCGCTGGATGGGGGAAGGCCCGTATCTGGGCATGCCTGCCCCGTACACCCTGCTCCTCCTCGAGAAGCAGGCCTCCCTGGGCCGCTACGCAGCGGCCTGGCTGCCGCCAGGGCCGGTGGAGGTGAGCCGTCGCCACAACTTCCCGGAGACCGGAACCCTCTTCCTGGGGGTCTCCACCGAGATGAACGACGGCTTGCTGCGGGACGATACCGTCCTCCACGTGCACGTGGTCTTCGGCCTGACCCACAACCTGGTGGACGGCTACAAGTTCTATGGACACGAGCTGCCCGTGTGGTGCAAGGAGGGGCTGGCCCATTGCCTGGCCCGGCGGGTGGATCCCCACAGCAACAACTTCACCAAGGTGGTGGAGGAGCAGAAGGAGCTGCGCTCCTCCTGGGACTGGGCCCCCCGGGTCCGGGCCCGGGTCCGGCACCGCTACTACCCCTCCTTCGCCGAGATGCTGGCCTGGCGGGACTACCAGGCCCTGACCTTCGCCAACCACATGATCCTCTGGTCCCGGGTGGACTTCCTCCTGTCCCTGGGGGAGGAGGGCTTTGGCCGCTTCCTGGGGTTGATGAAGGAGCGGATCGTGGAGAGCGGCCTGCCCACCTGGGATCAGGTCCTGGCCCGACAGGAGGAGGCCCTCCAGGAGGCCTGGGGCATGGGCCCGGAGGAGCTGGAGGAGGCCTGGCGAGCCTGGGTCCTCCGGACCTACCCGCGCCGGTGAGGGCCGAGGGGCGGAAAGAAGTCGAAAACGCCGGCTCCTGGGGCTATTATCCCCCCAGGATGGGGGAAAAGGGAACCTCACTGGCCCTCAGCTTGTCCGATATGGAGATGGGCCCGGCCGCCAGCGGCCGGAGGGCCTTGCGGTGTGTCCCTGCCCCCGACCCTGGCCACCGGAAACAGCCCTGCGAGGCCCCCAGCACATGACCCTGGACTCCTCCGTCCGTGGCGACCCGCCGGCCGGCGGGAACGGCTCTCCGCGTCCGCCCGAGAGAGACCTGGCCGAGGAGCTGCTCGGCAAGGAGGCCCGGCGCCTGCACTTCGTGGACCGGGCCAACATCCGCGATGCCCTGGCTGTGGCCATCGGCCATGCTCTCCAGGTCCAGTTCGCCGGTCTCAACCAGCCGGTGGTGGACGCCGTCACCAGGACGGCCACGGACAGCTTCTTCCGGGTGCTGCGCTATCGCTCCCGGGAGGCGCGCTCCTTCTCCCGCTCCGAGTTCGCCGACGTCCTGATGCGGGTCCGGGAGGCCCTGCTCCAGGAGCGGGAGCAGGCCCGCACCCAGCTCGACCGCCTGGAGCAGGAGCTGGACGAGCATCGCCAGGCCCTGGCCGAGGAGGAGCGGGCCCTGATCGAGGGGCACACCCGGGACGGCGAGGTCCGGGACCGGGAGCTCGAGGAGCGTTTGCGGGCGCTCTTCGCTGAGCACGCCGCCGACCCTGTGCGCCTGGAGGCCGCAGTGGTGGAGGCCGCTCTGGAGGCCCTCCGGGAGGAGCGGCAGATGGTCCTGGCCCTGCGCATGCAGGAGCACAACCGCCAGGTGGAGCGCCTGGAGCGGCGCATCCAGAAGCTGGTCCAGAACCTCGAGATGACCGAGGATCAGCTCAAGCGGCTGGCGAGGATGAAGGACGTGGATCCCGGTCTGGCCTCCATCTTCCGGACCGTCCAGGGGCTGTCCCAGGACGACACCAACTTCGAGACCAAGCGTGCTCTCATGGCTGCCATCTTCAAGGCCAACCTGGAGTTGCGCCGGCGGATGGCCAGCGGCGGCTAGGCTGTCCCTCTTTCCAGGCCCTTGCCGCCTGTCACCCCTTCGAATCCTTGATGGCCCGAGCCGCCGCCCCTTGCGGCGCCTGTGCACCCACACGACGATCCAGACAGCATCATGAGCGATTCCCCTGAAACCACCACCGAGAAGGACCACGGCGTGCTCTACCTGGGCATCGACCTGGGGACCAGCCGGACCTGCGTTGCCGCCAGCAACGGTGTCCGGGCCTCCATGTCCTCCTACGTCGGCTATCCCAAGGACGTGGTCAGCCGCAAGCTGCTGAAGAAGGACGTCCTGTTCGGTGAGGAGGCCGAGGAGAGGCGCCTCTCCCTGCACTTCTACAAGCCCCTGGAGAAGGGGGTTCTCAAGGCCAGCGAGGCGGGAGGCAAGGAGGGCGAGGCGAACCAGCGAGCGGCCCGGGACCTGATCCGGGAGATCATCCGCCGGGCGCGGCCGCGGAAGGACGAGCTGATCTACGCCGTGGTGGGGGTGCCGGCCCAGGCCAGCATCAAGAACAAGGAGGCCATCCTGGCGGCGGCCGAGGAAGCCGTGGACTCGGTGATGCTCTGCTCCGAGCCCTTCGCCGTGGCCTACTGCCTGGACTGGCTCGACGACGTGCTGGTCGTGGACATCGGCGCTGGCACCGTCGACCTGTGCCGGATGCACGGCACCATGCCGGAGGATGCCGACCAGCTCACTGTGTACTACGCCGGTGACTACATCGACCAGGAGTTCGCCAAGCGCATCAAGGCGGCCCATCCCGAGGCCGACTTCAGCATCGGCATGCTCAAGCGCTTCAAGGAGGAGTACGCCTCGGTGGCCGACCAGATGGAGCGGGCCATCATCGAGCTACCGGTGAAGGGCAAGCCGACTCCCTTCGACGTCACCGACGAGCTCCGGGAGGCCTGCCGCCTGATCATTCCGCACATCGTCGAGGCCCTGGACCAGCTCGTCGCCACCTTCGATCCCGAGTTCCAGAGCCGGCTGAAGAACCGGGTGCTCCTCTCGGGCGGCGGCAGCCTGATCAAGGGCCTGGACCATGCCGTCCAGGATCACATGCGGAAGGTCCTGGGCGAGGGCACGGTCATCCGGGCCGAGGATCCCTTCTACGGCGGGGCCGAGGGTGCCCTGAAGATCGCCCACGACATGCCCGAAGACTACTGGCAGAAGCTGAAGTAGGCCTTCCCCCGTACACTGCCCGCCATGGCGGCCGACCCCCTGTGGGAACGCTTCGAGGACGGCGCCGGGCGGGTGGGACTGCGGCTCGCGGGGCGCCTGGACCTGGACCAGGCGCCCCGTCTCCATCTCCACCTGGCCGAGCTCCTGGCCCGCCCGGGTGCCAGGGCCTACGTGGTGGACCTGGCCGGGGTCGAGCGCCTGACCGGCGCCTGCGCCGCCCTCCTGGTCGACGCCGAGGCCCGTGCCTGCGGCCTGCAGCGGCCCCTGGACTTCCGCGGGGCCCGGGAGGGGGTGCAGCAGATCCTGGAGCTCCACCGGGTCGAGAACCCCTGCTCGATCCTTCGCCCGCCGCCCCGGCGGCTCACCATCTTCGAGCAGGTGGGGGATGCCACGGCCGAGGTCCTGGCGGCCACCCGCCATGCCCTGGGCTTCCTGGGGGAGGTGGCCCTGGCGGCGGGCCGGGCCCTGCGGCGCCCGGCGACCTTGAACTGGCGGGGGCTCCTCCTGGAGACCGAGCGCGCCGGTGCCGACGGCCTCCCCATCGTCGCCCTGATCCTCTTCCTGGTGGGCCTGGTGACCTCCTTCCAGGCCGGCGTCCAGCTCCACAAGTTCGGCGCCGACAACTACATCGCCGCCATGGTGGGCATCTCCGTGACCCGGGAGCTGGGCCCCTTCATGGCGGCGGTGGTCCTGGCCGGGCGCTCCGGTGCCGCCTTCGCCGCCGAGCTCGGCAGCATGACCGTGTCCGAGGAGATCGACGCCCTGCGCACGCTGGGACTCTGTCCCTACCGGCACCTGGTCCTGCCCCGGATCCTGGCCATGGCCATGGTCCTGCCCCTGCTCACCATCCTGGCCGACGCGGTGGGCATCGCCGGGGGCATGGCCTCGGCCCGGGTCCAGCTCGACACCACATGGCTCGGTTTTCTCGCCGCCCTCCGGGAGTCGGTCGCTCTCGCCGACGTGGTCGGCGGCCTGGTCAAGGCCGTGGCTTTCGGCACCGTCATCGGCCTGGTGGGCTGCGAGCGCGGCCTGGGCGCCAGGGGGGGGGCGGCAGGCGTCGGGCGCTCCACAACCTCTGCCGTGGTCGCCATCCTCTTCTGGCTGGTGGTGACGGATGCCCTCTTCACCCTCCTCTACGACCTCTTCGGCGTCTGATGGCCCACCTCCTCGTCCGGGATCTCGCGGTGGGCTGGCAGGGGCAGGCGGTGCTCCGGGGGATGGACTTCCAGGTGGAGCGGGGGGACATCTTCGTCATTCTCGGCGGCAGCGGCAGCGGCAAGTCGACCCTGCTCCGGGCCCTGATCGGGCTGGAGGCACCTCTGGCCGGGAGCATCCACATCGAGGGGGTCGGAGACCCGCGCCGGGCAGCGGGCGGCCGCCCGCCTTTCGGCGTCCTGTTCCAGTCCTCGGCCCTCTTCGGCTCCCTGACCGTTGGCGAGAACGTGGCCCTGCCCCTGCGGCACTGGACCCGTCTTCCGGAGGAGGCCATCGAGGCGGTGGTGGCGGCGCGCCTGCGCCTGGTGGGCCTGGAGCCCTATCGCAACCACCTGCCGGCGGAGGTCTCGGGGGGAATGCGCAAGCGGGCCGGCATCGCCCGTGCCCTGGCCCTGGACCCGGAGCTGCTCTTCCTGGACGAGCCCTCGGCGGGCCTGGACCCGGTCACCTCGGCGGGCTTGGACCGGCTTATACTCCGCCTCAATCGGGCCCTCGGGGTCACCATGGTGATCGTCACGCACGAGCTGGACAGCATCCTGGCCATCGGCCGGAGCTGCATCATGGTGGACGGGGAAGAGGGCCGGATCCTGGCCGCCGGGGTGCCCCAGGATCTCCAGGCCCGCCCGCCCCATCCGAAGGTGGCCCGCTTCTTCGCCCGGGAGCCCGAGGAGATCTGACTTGGACGGGCCCGTACACCACTGGAAGCTGGGCGCCTTCGTGGTGGCGGCCCTGGGGCTGGCGGTGGCCGGGATCTTCTGGCTCGGCGCCGCGCGCTTGAGCCAGGAGATGGTCGCGGTGGTCACCT
>CAYMFV010000180.1:0-6265 GCA_964389745.1 uncultured Planctomycetales bacterium
GTCCAGAGGAAAAGGCCCAGGACGGCCAGGAGGACCAGGAGAAGGGCGAGGACGAGACGCATGGCAGGCACGAGACAACGGCCACCGGCCGGGCGGCATCCAGGGTACGCCGCCAGCCGCCCCGGGTTTTCGGAATGCTGGCCCGGCGGGGCGGGCCGCCGCCGGGCATTCGCTCCTGGACCCGGCCGGGAAAAGGCGGCAGCATGGTGGGCTCGACCGTCTCCTTCCGATGATGATGAACCGGACCTCCCTCCTGCTCGTGGCCGCCTGCAGCCTGGCGGCCGGCCTGCTTCTTCCTCGGGCCCTCCGCTCGGACCCGGCGCCGGTGCCGGCGGTCGACCTGGTGGAGCTCTCGGACCGCCTGGCGGACCTGGCCGGGGCGGTGCGCAAGGCCACGGTGCACCTCTCGGTGACCGCTCGGGACACCCGGGGCCAGGAGGCCCGGGGTGAGCTGGTCTCTGGCTTCGGTACCGGCTTCGTGGTGGACGCGGTCCGGGGCTACGTGGTCACCAACCACCACGTGGCCAAGAACCGGGACGCGGTGATCACGGCCACCCTCTTCGACGGCCGGCAGGCCGAGGCCCGGGTGGTGGCGGTGGATGCCCAGACGGACATCGCCGTCCTGCAGGTGCCCGAGGGCTTCGCCCGCTACCAGGTGGCCTGGGGGGACAGCGACGCCCTCCGTCCCGGGCACCTGGTGATGACCGTGGGCAACCCCTACGAGCACGCCGGCACCACCAGTCTGGGCATCATCAGCGGGGTGGACCGGGATCAGGTGCGCCTGGGCGGGGACCAGTACCGGGACTTCCTGCAGATCGATGCCTTCATCGACCACGGCTCCTCCGGTGGCCCGCTGGTGAACATGCGCGGCGAGGTGGTCGGGGTGAACACCGCCATCTTCGGCCAGACCTGGCAGGGCATCGGCTACGCGGTGCCCTCGCGGATCGCCCGCCGGGTGGCCGAGGACCTGGTCCAGTTCGGCCATGCCCGCCGGGGCTGGCTGGGCATCGAGGGCCGGGACGTGGACGCCGGGGAGGCCCATCAGCTGCGCCTGCCCCGGCCGGCGGGGGTCCGCATCACCATGGTCGAGCCCGACAGCCCCGCCGCCCAGGCCGGGCTGCGGCCCGGCGACGTGATCCTGGCGGTGGAGGGCCGGGAGGTCACGGGCATCCAGAACCTCCGGGCCCGGATCGCCAGCTACTCTCCCGGGGAGGAGGTCCGGCTCAAGATCTGGCGGGACCGGGTGGCACGGACCGTCAGGATGGCTCTGGGCGAGCTGCAGTCCTAGCGACAGGAAGATGGCGCCGCGGCCCTCCCCCAGAGCCGCGGCGCCGGAATCATCCCCTTGGATTCCCCATGCGGAGCGGTGTCGCTCCCGTCCACTCCTTCTTTAGCGCCGGGCAAGCGTATGTCACGTGGTTTTTCCGGGCAGGTCCAGGCGGGCGGCCCCGAAGAAGGTCACGGGGTTGTCCCAGACCAGGCGCTGGACGGTCGCCGGATCGGCGCCCCGGCGTTCCAGGAGGGCGGCGGTTCGGGGCACGCTCAGGGGATCGGCGCGGCCCCAGTCGGCGCTGCTGTTCACGAGCATCCGCTCGCTGCCGAACTCGAAGAAGAGGTTCGCGAAGCGCGCGGCGGTGAGCTTGGTCTCGGGATAGACGGTGTGGCCGGCCCAGAAGCCCCGGTCCAGGATGTCCCGGGTCGTCTCCTCGGTGCTGTGGTCGATGACCGCCCGGGCGGGGTCCACGCCCATCTCCTGGAGGATGTCCATGCAGCGCAGGGTGCCCCGGCGCTTGTCCCGGTGCGGCGTGTGCACCAGGACGGGCAGGTCCCGCTCCTGGGCCAGCTCCACCTGGCGGCGGAAGGCCCGCTCCTCGGCCGGGGTGATGGCGTCGAAGCCAACCTCGCCCACGGCCACCACCCCCTCCCGGTCCAGGAACTCGGGGAGCATCTCCAGGACCTCCCCGGCCAGGGCCTCGTCGTTGGCCTCCTTGGGGTTCAGGGCGATGGTGCAGCGGTGGACGATGCCGAAGCCCGCCGCCCGCTCCCGCTCGAACTCCAGGATCGCCAGGAAGTAGTCCCGGAAGGTGCCGGCCCGGGTCCGGGGCTGGCCGAGCCAGAAGGAGGGCTCCACCACCGCACGGACCCCGGCCAGGTACATGGCCTCGTAGTCATCCGTGACCCGGCTGAAGCAGTGGATGTGAGGGTCGATGTAGCGCATGGGGGCCCCAAGGGGGCGGAATTCTAGCGCTCGGGACCGCCTCGGGCCGTATCCTGGCCTCGGATCCCCAGATCCCGGAGAACACCATGAAGACGACTTCCCTGCTACCCGTTCTCGTCGTCGCCCTCGCCGTCGGTGGTCTGAGCACCCCGCGGCTGGCCGCCCAGAAGGTGGCGAAGCCCCGCCAGGCCGACCGGGTCCGGCAGGAGGGCGTGCGCATCGGTGACAAGGTCGACTGGCTGGCCCGCCAGAAGTTCCAGACCTCCACCGGCGAGACCTTCTCCTTCTCCCAGTGGTTCAAGCCCAAGAAGGGCGAGGGCGAGAAGTCCGAGCGGCCCCGGGCCGTGGTCGTGACCTTCTGGTCCTACGAGTGCCCCTGGCAGAAGGCCTGGGATCCCGAGCTGGCGGCCATCGCCCGGGAGTACGAGCCCAAGGGCGTCCGCTTTGCCGCCATCGACAGCAACGTCACCGAGCAGAAGCAGGTGACCAAGATCGAGCAGGCGCGGAAGCGGAACAAGCTGCCCTTCCCGGTGCTCCTGGACCCCGGTCACAAGGTCGCCGACCACTTCGGAGCCAAGACCACGCCCCACATCTACGTCATCGACGGCCATGGCAGGGTGGCGTACATGGGCGCTCCCGACGACGACCCGAAGAAGGTCAAGAACGCCGCCCAGCGCAAGACCTGGCTCCGGGACGCCCTGGACGACGTCCTGGCCGGGCGCAAGGTCCGGACGCCGGTGACCCAGCCCCAGGGCTGCAGCATCAAGCGGGGGCCGGCCGAGGCCCGGACCGTCCAGCCCGCCAGCACCACCGGCACCGATCGGACGCCCCAGGCCAGGGGCACCGGCCGGCGCGGTGGCTGATGTCCCGCCGGGGAGCCGTCCTCCTCCTGGGCGTTCTGGCGGCCTGCGCCGGCGGTGAGCCGGACGGGGCGGCAGCAGGGGTCGGGCTCCGGCCCCTGGACGCCCCCGAGCTGGCTGCCGAGATCCGGCGCCGGTCCCGGGAGGGCCCACTGGTGGTGAACCTCTGGGCCACCTGGTGCCCGCCCTGCATGGCCGAGCTGCCGGCCTTCGCCGCCGCCGCCCGGCGCCACCCCGAGGTCTCCTTCCTCGGCGCCAGCGCCGACTGGAGCCTCGCCTTCGACGAGCGCGCCCTGGAAGAGGACCTGGCCCGGGTCGAGGCCCGGTGGCGGGAGCTCGGCATGCCCTTTCCCTCCGCCTACCTGGTGGAGACCGAGCTCGGGGCCCTGGCCGATGCCCTGGAGCTGCCCGACGCCGTCCTGCCCTGGACCCTCTGCTACCGGGACGGGCGCCGGGTGGCCATGCACTCCGGCGAGCTCTCGGCCGAGGCCCTGGAGGCGCTCCTCGCCTCGGCCTTCCCGGCCGACTGACCGCCGTCGGGCTTCACCGCCCGCTCGAGAGCCGCGAGGCGGGTCTCGACCCGCCCCAGGACCGACTCCGGCGGCCAGCTCCCGTCCCGGCGGCGGCGGCCGGCGGGGACGCCGGTCAGGAGGGTGATGCCCTCCTCCACCGTGGCCATGGTCCAGACGTGGAAGCGGCCCTCCCGGACCGCCGCCACGACCTCCCGGTCCAGGACCAGGTCGTCCCGGTTGCTGGCGGGCAGGAGGACGCCCTGGGTGCCGGTCAGGCCCCGCTGGCGGCAGAGGCGGAAGAAGCCCTCCACCTTCTCGTTGACCCCGCCCACGGCCTGGATGGCCCCGTCCATGCCCAGGGCGCCGGTGACCGCCACGTCCTGGCGCACGGGCAGCTCCGCCAGGGCCGAGAGGAGGGCCAGGACCTCGGCGCTCGACGCCGAGTCGCCGTCCACCGCGCCGTGGTTCTGGTCGAAGACCAGGGAGACCTTCACCGGCAGGGTCCGGGTCTGGCCGAAGCGGGCCCGCATGAAGGAGGCCAGGAGGAGGACGCCCCGGCTGTGCAGGGGCCCGCTCTGCTCCGTCTCCCGCTCGATGCTCAGGAAGGTGTCCTCTCCGGCCGAGACCGTGGCCGAGACCCGGGACACCAGGCCGAACTCCAGGGGACCCAGGCCCACGACCACCAGGCCGTTCACCGTCCCCACCGCCGTGCCCGTGGTGGCCACCTCGATGATGCCCTCCAGGACCTGGCGCTCGTAGCGGTCCACCGCCAGGGAGTGGCGCCGCTGCCTGGCTCCCCGGGCCGCCTCCACGGCTCGCCGGTCCACCTCCTGCCGGCCCTCCCGGGCAGCGTGCCAGGAGGCCTCCCGGGCGTAGTCCAGGAGGGTGGCGATCCGGGCCGAGAAGCGGGTGCGGCGGCCGGCGTCCCGGACCGCGTCCTCCAGGAGGGCCTGGAGGCCGTCCCGGGCCAGGGGCAGGAGGCCCTGCTCCCGGGCGGCCTTCCGCAGCACCCGGCACAGGCGGGCCACCTCCTGCCGCTCCAGGGGCAGGGTGTTCTCGAACTCGGCTTTGACCTTGAAGATCCGGTGCAGGTCCTCGTCCCCGTCGTGGAGGGCCTCGTAGAGGGCATTGTCGCCCACCAGGACCACCTTCAGGTCCAGGGAGACGGCGCCGGGTCGGATCCCGGTGGCGCCCAGGGGGGAGAGGGTGTCCAGGGCATGGATCTCCAGGCGCTGGTTCTGGAGGGTGCGCTTCAGGGCCCGCCAGACCTCGGTCTCCTGGATGACGTCGGCGGCGTTCAGGACGAGGAAGCCCCCGTCGGCCTCCAGGAGGCTGCCGGGGCGCACCGCGAGGTGGTAGTCGGAGGGCCCCCGGGCCACCCCCCGGCGCTCCACGGTTCCAAACAGGTTGGCGAAGGTGGGGTGCAGCTCGAAGACCAGGGGCGCGGCCCCGTCGGCGACGCTCCGGACCACGTGCACCCGGAAGGCGCGCAGGCTGGCCTCCCGCTCCTCCTCCTCCCCGTCCTCCGGGGGCAGGAAGAGCTCCGGGTGCTCCCGGGCCTGGCGACAGGCCCGCTGTAGCCAGGGGAGGGCGATCGGCAGCCCTGACAGCCGGCGGCAGAGGGAGCGGGCGGCCTCGTCCACCACCTCGCCGAGGCGGGCCTCGTCCAGGCGATGCAGCTCCCGCTCCTCCCGTGCGTTCAGGCGACCGAGCTGCCGGAAGAGGCGGTGCATGTACGCCCGGGCCTCCGCCCGGGCGGCCTCCAGGGTGGCGAGCCGTTCCGCCGGGGGTTGCTTCTCCGCCGGCAGCTCCTCCACCTGGGCGGGGTCCACCGCCTCGTCCCCGAGCCGGAACCAGAACTCCAGGCTGGCGCTGCCGTCCTCCTCCCGGTCGGACTGGACGACCTCCAGGTCCCGGGCCCGGGCGAAGGCGTTCAACCTGTCCGCCAGGCGCTGCCGGAGGGCCTCGTAGCGGTGCTCGACGGCCTCCCGGCGCTGCTGGTGCTCCTCCTCCGCCAGGCTCCGGGGCAGCTCCCGGCGCAGGGTCCCGACCCACTCCTGGAGCTCCGCCTGCAGCTTTACCCCCCCCCCTGGGGGCAGGGCCAGGTGGCAGGGCCGGAGGGGATCGTCGAAGTTGTGCAGGAAGACGTGGTCTCGAGGGGGGGGGAGGTGCCGGCCGGCGGCCTGCAGGAGGCGGCGCAAGGCCGGGTTCTTCTCCGGGGCGCGGATGCCAGTGACGAAGACGTTGTAGCCCGAGGCCCGGAGCTGCAGGCCCATCCCCAGGGCGGCCACGGCCCGCTCCTGGCCGAGGAGGGGCAGGCCGTCGTCCCCGGCGGCGGCCCGATCCCCATCCCGGGGGATCCAGGAGGCAGGGCAGTCCCAGCGCAGCCGGCCGGGGGGCAGGCGGCGGGGCAAAGGCGTGGGGCGGGGCCTGGTGGACATCCCGGGCGGGTTCAACCCGACATACGGTAGGGCTGCCCCCGTCGATAGCGGGCCAGTCGCTCCCGGGCTGCCTCCAGGAGCTCCCGGGCGGCCCTGGTCTCTTCGAGGAGATCCACGGCCCGCTCCTGGACGCGGACCGCCTCGGGGAAGTCCCCGGCGGCGGCCTGGGCGGCGGCCAGGGTCTCCAGGGCGGCCGGGTCCCGGTGCAGGTCGGGCAGGTCCCGGAGGCGACCC
>CAYMFV010000181.1:0-6258 GCA_964389745.1 uncultured Planctomycetales bacterium
GCTGGCTCCTGGAGCGGGCGGCCGGCCTGGGCGTCCGGGACGGGGCCCCGCCTCCCCTCCTCCAGGGCCGGGACCTCCTGGCCCTGGGCATGGCCCCCGGCCCCGCGGTGGGGCGCCTCCTGGCCGAGGCCCGGGAGCTCCAGCTCGACGGCCGGCTCCCGGACCGGGAGGCGGCCCTCGCCTGGGCCCGGGAGCGCCTGGGCGCCTCAACCTCGGCCGGAGGGGAGCCGCCGGGCCAGGACCCGGCCGGCGGCAGCGGCCGCCCATGAGCGGGGGAGGAGGCGCACGGCGGTGGCCCGGAGGCGGTGGCGCAGGCCCGGGACCAGGGCCGGCGCCCGCCCCAGGCGGTCCAGGCTCGCCGCTACCACCTCCCGGGGGTCCGCGGGCCGGTCCCGGGTGGCCGGACCGCCGGTGCCGGCCACCTCGTGGAACTCGGTGGCCGTGTGGCCCGGGGACAGGGCCAGGACGTCCACCCCGGTGCCGGCCAGCTCCACGGCCAGGGCCTCGGCCAGGTGCAGGTCGAAGGCCTTGCTGGCCCCGTAGACCGCCATCCAGGGCGTCGCCTGGTAGGCCGTGATGCTGGACACGAAGAGCAACCCGCCCCGGCCCCGGGCCACCATGGCCGGGAGCAGGAGCCGGGCGAGGGCCACGGGCACCTCGCAGTTGAGGCGGACCATGCGCCGCAGCCAGGCGGCGTCGGTCTGGTGGAAGGGGCCGTTGGAACCGAAGCCGGCGTTGTTCACCAGGAGACCCACCTCCCGGTCGCCGAGGGCCTCCTGGAGACGGTCCGGCGCGTCCTCCCGGCACAGGTCCAGGGGCACGGCCAGGGCCTCGACACCGTGGGTGGCCCGGAGCTCGGCGGCCAGGGTCTCCAGGCGCTCCCGGCGCCGGGCCACCAGGACCGGGTGCAGGCCCCGGGCGGCCAGGGTCTCGGCGAAGGCCCGGCCCAGGCCGGCGGAGGCGCCGGTGACGACGGCCCAGGGTCCGTGCCGGTCCGGGGAGACGGCCATGGGGGCATGGTAGGCTGGAGGCTCACCGGGGCGGGCCCGCCACCTGGCACCACCGTCGGGGGAATAAAAAGTGAGAGGCGCCACAACCCCCCAGTCGTAGCGCCTCTCCCCCCCAAAAAGATGGTCGGATAGAGGTCTCTCTCAGGGCTCGTCCCGGCCCCACCCCCCAGCGGGGCCAGGGACACCCTCTATTACGCTCGGACCCCCGGTCGTTTCGCGTTTTTTCCCCGGAAACCGCCCGACGGAGCCCGTCTCCGCTTCTTGAGACGTTACCGGGCGGAAACGTCTTCCCCGACCCGGTCTCCTCTCTTAATCCACGATCCTGGGCTTTAGCGCACTGGCAGGGCAACGTGATTGCCAACCAGCCGGGCACCAGGATGGAAGACCTGCAGCTGCAGGGCATCACCGACCAGGTTCGGGTCGTTCGGCACCTGCAGCTGGAGGGTGACCTGGCCGGCGGTGTCGAGGGTCCCCTGCTTCCGGATGGCCTGCTGCAGGTCAAGGTGGGCGTAACGGGTGTCCCCCGGCCACCACCGGGAAAGGGGCGAGGGGCCGGCCTCCAGGGCGAGGGCCACCTCCACGGAACTCCCGGCGAGGGCCCGGGGGGCGGCGACCTGGACCTGGAAGGTCGCCCCGACCGTCACCTCCATGGGCGTGCGCAGCCACGGCACGGGCACCCGGGCGAGGCCGAAGGGCCGGTCCACCGGCAGGCCGTTGAGGGGATCGCCGTCGTCCGCCTCGGAGAGGATGGTCTTGAGGGTGCCGTCGGGAAGGCGCAGCAGCACCGCCTCGAGCCCCGGGTCGGCCAGGACCGTCAGCCCAGGTCCGACCACCTCCACGTCGGTGGGATAGGCGAGGCCGTTCCAGGCGACCTGGGCCAGCCGGCCGGCCTGGTTGCGGCCCACGAGGCCGTGGCGCACCTGGGAGGGCGTGTCGATGGCATCGGTGGCGAGCAGGATGCCCTCGGCGCTCCAGGCGAGGCCGTTGGGGTTGGGCAGGATCGCCGGGTCCGAGGCCACCACCTGGCGGTAGCCGGTGACCGGGTCCACCTGGTGGATGTAGCCCGGCGAGCTGCTGCCCTGGAGGTAGTTCGGCGCCTCGCTGACCAGCAGGGAGTGGTCCGGGGCGAGGACCAGGCCGATGTTGGTGTCGAAGCCGAAGCTCGGTGCCGAGAGAAGGAGCACGGTGCCGTCGGCGAGGATGCGCTTGAGGCCACCGTAGCCATCTGCCACCACCAGGTCTCCCTGGCCGTCCCGGCAGAACTGGAAGTCGTCCTCGAGGATCCCCTGGTTGAGGATGGTGACCGCCCCGGTGGCCGGATCCACCCGGTAGATGCCGTTGTAGATGCTGGCCTGGCTCTGCCAGCAGGACACCAGGACGGCCCCGTCCCGGTCCACGCCCACGTCGGTGGGGTGGTACAGGGGCTGGCCCGAGGCGATGGTCTCGAGGCTGCCGTCCTCGTGGAGGACCAGGACCCGGCCGAAGCCGGGCCAGCCCTGCTCGCTGGTGTCGGCGATGACGAGGTCGCCGGCGTGCAGGGTGTAGCCCTGGGCGGCCAGGGGTGCGGGGGCCGCCAGGCAGGCGGCGAGGGCGAGGCAGGAGAGAGGATGGATGGACAAGGTGATGGCTCGCTGGCGGGGAACAGGGGACTCCGGACCCTGCAAGAAGGATGCCGCCCCCGTAGGCTGCCCGCCATGCAGGGGCGGTCCGCTGCCTGGCAGGCCCTCGGGCTGGTCCTCCTCACCTTCCTCGCCTGGCTTCCGGGCCTGGGCCGCCAGGAGTTCGTGGGCACCGAGGACCTCCGGGTCCAGGTGGCCCGGGAGATGCTCGAGGGAGGGGACTGGCTGGTCCCGAGCCTGCACGGCCGGCCGCTCCTGACCAAGCCGCCCCTCCACAGCTGGGTCCTGGCCGGGACCATCGCCCTGACCGGGCGCCACGATCCCTTCACCGCCCGCCTGCCCAGCCTGCTGGCCCTGGCCGCCCTGGTCGCCGCCGCCGGTCTGGCCGCCCGCCGGGCCGGTGGCCCCCGGGCTGGCTGGCTGGCGGGCCTCGGCTACCTCCTGGCCCTGAACACCCTGAAGAACGGGGCCAACGCCGAGATCGATCCCCTCTTTGCTGCCCTGGCCGCCGGCATGGTCCTGGCCTGGGGGCGTGCCGTGGAGACCGGGGGGGCGGGGCCGGCCTGGGGAGCCGGCCTCCTGGGCGGCCTCGCCGCCCTGGCCAAGGGGCCCGCGGTCCTGCCCTTCGTCGCCGGCGCCCTCCTGGCCGGTCCCCTGGCTGGCCGGGGCCGGCCCCGCCCGGCCCGGCTCCTGGCCTTCCTCCTCCCCCTCCTGGCCCTGGGTCTTGCCTGGCCCGTCGCCCTGGCCCTCCGGGGCATCCCCCCGGACGCCTTCGGGCAGGGGAGCGAGCTCCTCCTGGCCTGGACGCCGGAGCGCTGGTGGCGCACCGCCACCTTCCCCCTGGCCCTCCTGGTGGCCGGCGCCCCCCTGGCGCCGGTGGTCCTGTGGCGCCGGCGTGGCCCCGGCCGGGCTTTCCTCGATCGCTTCCTCGCGGCCGCCGTCCTGGTGGCCTTCCTCCTCCTCCTCCTGCCGGCCAACAAGAGCACCCGCTACCTCCTGCCCTGCCTGCCCCTCCTGGCGGTGGCCGGCGCCCTGCGCCTGGAGCTGCGGGGGGCGACGCCGACCCTGGTCCGGGGCTGGGCCGTCGTCCTCCTGGTGGCCGCCACCGCTGCCCTGCCCTTCCTGGCCTCGGAGCTGCCCCCCTCCGGGGCCGCGGCCCTGGCGGCCGTGGGCCTCCTGGCCTTCCTGGCGGTGCGCCTGGCGGGGGTGCGGCCCGTCCTGGCCCTGGCCCTGCTGGTGGTCCCGGTCCGGGCCCTGGTGCCCCGGGTCTACGTGCCGGTCTGGGAGGCCCGGGGGGAGTCCCTGCACCCGGCCACGGCGGCCCTGGCGGACCTCCTCGGCGGCCGCCGGACCCTGGCCGTGGTGGGGTTGCAGACACCCCGGCTCTACCTCTCCCTGCCGGTGGAGCCCACGTGGTACCCCGACCTGGCCAGCTTCCGGGCCGCCCGGGCCCGGGGCGCCCGTCCCGAGGCGGTCCTGGTCCACGCCGCCTGGCTGCCGGAGGGGGGGCTGGCGGGCTACCGCCCAGCCGGCGAGGTGCCCCTGGAGGAGCACCGCAAGCTCCTCGTCCTGGTCGCCGCCGGGGGGGGGGAGTAGGGGACGTCGCCGGTCCGGATCAGGTGTGGTCCAGGGCCGCCTCCAGATCCCGGAGGATGTCCCGGACGTCCTCCACGCCCACCGCCAGGCGGACGCCTCCGGGACCGATGCCGCAGGAGGTGGCCACCTCGGGCGGCAGGGTGCTGTGGGTCATGCCCCCGGGTCGCTCGATGAGGGTCCGGATCTGGCCCAGGGATACGGCCAGGGTGATGGTGTAGGCCTTGCGCCCGCACCAGTCCACGAGCCGATCGGCCCGGGTGGCCGCCTGCCGGGGACGGCCGGCCACCTCGAAGTAGATGAGGGAGCCAGGGGCGAACTCGCCCTCGAAGCTGCGCATCTGGCGGCGCGCCACCTCGTAGCCGGGACTGTCCGGGAGGCCGGGGTACTGGACCCGGGCGACCTTCGGGTGCTCCTGGAGGAAGGTGGCGATCTCCATGGCGTTGCGCTGGGCCCGCTCCATGCGCATGGTCAGGGTCGGCAGTCCGAAGTTCAGGACCCGCCAGGCCGGGGTGGGGGCGAGGGCGGCGCCGAAGTCCTTGCGGAAGAGGAGCAGGGAGGGCTCCAGGGAACGCGCCCCGGCCACGTAGCCCCCCATGTCCGTGCCGAAGCCGTTCAGGCCCTTGGTGAGGGAGCCGCAGACCACGTCGGCGCCGAGCTGGAGCGGGCGCTGGCAGGCCGGGGTGGCGAAGGTGTTGTCCACCACCAGGTGGCAGCGTTCCTCCTCGCTCCGGCCCTCGTTGGCCCGGGCCACCTTCGCCGCCACTGCGGCGATGTCGACGATCTGCAGGGTCGGGTTGGCCGGAGACTCCAGGTAGACCACCCGGGCGCGCCGGCCCAGGCGCAGGCGGCCGAGATCGTCCCCGAGATCGTGGTAGCGGACCTTGACGCCGAAACGGGGCAGCCAGTTGGTGAGCAGGGAGTAGGTGCAGCCGTACAGGGTCGGATGGGCGACGATCTCGTCCCCGGCCCGCAGCCGGTGGGCCAGGGCGGCGGAGATGGCGGCCATGCCGGTGGCGTAGGCCACCGCCATCTCGGCGTTCTCGGCCACCGCCAGGCGCTCCTCGAGCATGGCCCGGACCGGCTCGTCGAGACGCTCGTAGATGAAGATGTGCGGCTTCGACCAGTCGGAGGCCTCGGGGTCGCCGAAGCCGCAGAAGCCGGCCTCGCCCCTTGCGTGGCTGTCCAGGCGGAAGGTGCTGGAGGCCGACAGGGGCGGGACCACGTGGTGGCTGTACTCCCAGTGGTAGGTCCGCTGGCGCCCGTGGATGAGGAAGGAGTGGATGGAGTTGCGGCCCGGCACCTTCGGCGTGGCGATGCCCGCCCGGTCCTCGGGACGGCCGACCCGGGCCCGGCCGGGTGACGACGGGGGCTTCTTCCGGGCCTTCCTGGGGGACTGTCTGCGCGCCATGTTCCTCTGCTCTCCTTGCTCCGGACCCGCTCCCGCGGGGCTTCCCGTTGCTAAACCTTAGGGCCGCCGGCGCCAGCCGCCCGGCCCGCCGCCGTGCCCGCCGCTCCGCCCCGCCTGGCCCTGGAGGACCCGCTGCCCGCCATCCCGGGGATCGGGCCGGTCCGGGCGCGCCTCCTGGGCACGCACCTGGGCGTGGCCACGGTAGGGGAACTCCTGCGCCGGGCGCCAATGCGCCACGAGGAGGCGGCGACGCTCCGGACCCTGGCGCAGGTCCGGGACGGCGAGCGCGTCCGGGTCCGGGTCCGGGTCCGGAGCACGTCCCTCTTCCGGCGGGGCCGGCGCAGCTTCCTGCGTGTGGACCTGGAGGACGCCAGCGGCCGGGGCCGGGCATGGTTCTTCCAGGCGCCCTGGCTGCGGCGCCAGCTCCCGGCCGGCCGGGAGCTCCTCCTCGAGGGCCGGGCCCGCCGGGAGGAGACCGGCCCGGCCCTGCTCTCCCCGCGCATCCTCGCCGAGGAGGCCCCCGAGCCCGCGACCCTGGTGCCGGTCTACTCCCGGCACGAGGGGCTCCCCGCCGGTCTCCAGGCCCGGGCCGTGGCCGCGGCCCTGGACCGCCTGGGGCCTGTGC
>CAYMFV010000182.1:0-6238 GCA_964389745.1 uncultured Planctomycetales bacterium
CCCCTGTGGAGGGCGCTAGCGCCTGCGGGCCTGGGATGGCCGGGCCAGGGAACGCTGGGTGAACTGGACCTCGTCCACCCGCCACAGGTCCTCGCGCTCGGAGCCCGGCGGGAGCTGCCGGCGCCGCCGGTCCCCCGCGGCCGGTCGCACCGAGAGGCGGGTGGAGCGCATCCGCGGCATCAGGTTCTCCGAGTTGTAGAGGAAGTTGACGAGGTCCTCCCGGCGGAAGCGGGGATTGTCGGTCTCGAACTCCACGGTGAAGATCCGGTCCACCCAGCCGGCCTTGGTGGTCTCCCGGGTGGTCGTGTTGACCGAGCCCAGGCTCACCCGCAGGGCCTGCTGCTGGAAGTGGACCAGCGTCTCGCCCTCGGTCTTGGCCGCCGTCGTCCGCTTCAGGCGCACCTGCAGATCGTCCACCGTCTCCCAGAGCTGCTGGTACTGCCGCAGGGCCTGGTCCCGGGCGGCGACCGTGTCCGCGTAGTCCCGGTGCACCCAGAAGCGGCCGATGCCGGCGACGGCCACCAGGCCGAACATCAGGGTCAGGGTGCGGTTGCTGCTCATGCTCCGAGCCTCCGGGCCTCGTCCACGTTCACCTGGATGACGATCGTGCCGTTCCGGGCCCCCGGCGTCTCCTCGACCTCGGCGAAGCCGCCAGGACTGGCGGCGTCCAGGGTCCACGTCTCCCCGGCGAAGGCCGAGATGAGCCGCTGGTAGCGGGCCGTGGAGGTCGCCGGTGGCCCGAAGAGGGTCAGGGAGATCTTGGCCTCCACCCGGGCGACTCGATTGCGCCTGCTGTCCAGGGAGGTGAAGTCGAAGGACTCCACCATCCAGCGGTCAGGGTAGTCGGTCATCTCCCGGGCGAGGACCTTCATCACCAGCCGCCAGGCCTCCAGGCAGGACTGGGGCATCTCCACCCCGGCCTCACCCACCAGCTCGTCCAGCTCCTTCTGGCGCTTCTTCACCCGGGAGAGGAGAACGCCCACCCGCACCTCCGGCTCCAGGGTCGAGGTGTCGGTGCGGATCGTCCACGCCTTCTTCTGGGAATCGCTCAGCTCCTCGTTGTACTGCTTGAGCTTGGCCTGGGCCCACTCGTGGACGTTGTCCAGGTCCCGGCGCACCGGCTCCAGCTTCTTGAGGTCCACCACCGCCGTGACCAGGAGCCAGGCCAGGACGCCGAAGAGGGCGAAGGTCAGCGGGCCCTCAACCCGCTCCAGGCCCCGGGCGTAGCGGAACTCCTCCTGGCGGAGGTTCATGGCCGAGGCCTCGCGGCCCAGGCCCCGGAGAGCCGCGCCCAGGGCCAGGGCGTCCGGTGCCGGCCCCCCCCCGCCGCCGAGCTCGACGCGGGTGGTGGGGACGCCCAGGCTGCCGACCAGGGCCTGGTCCAGTCCCGGAACCTCGGCTCCCAGAAGACGGAGGCGGGCGACGGGCTGGGTGGAAACCGCTGCCAGCCCACGGCGCACCTCGCTCACCAGGCGCCGGAGGAAGGCCTGCCGGGCCTCCCCCGAGGCAGCCTCGAGGACGGCCTCCAGGGACAGGTCCAGGGGCAGCTCGGGATCGACGCCGAACAGGTTTCCCACCTCCTCCTCGGCGGCCTCCTCCTCGCCGCCGGCACCCTCCGCCGCCTCGTCGCCGGTCGCTGCCCCCGGGGGCTCGAACTCGGCGTCCTCCGGCTCGGCGAGCTCGGGGACCACCCGGGTGGCGAGGCCCCGGCACAGCTCCCGCCAGCCCAGGGGGACGGCCCGGGCCGCCCGCAGGCCCTCGAAGCCGGTGACCAGGAGCAGGCTGTTGCAGGGCCCCAGGTGGAGCCAGGCCTCCAGGCTCTCCCCGCCCGGCCCCTCGCCGGCGGCCGCCTCCTCCTGGCGCAGGGCATCCACCGTGCACAGCAGGGCGCCGAGATCCAGCTCCAGGACCGGCGGGTCCAGGCCAGCGCCTCCGGCCACCTCGAGGGCCGCCGCCAGGTCCTTCTTGGGCACCGCCGCCACCAGGATGGAGGCCGTGGCCCGCTGGTCGTGGATCTCCACGAAGTCGCAGACCACGTCTTCGATATCCAGGTGGTAGAGCTCGGACTCCACCTCGAACTTCAGGACCTGGCGGATCTTCTCCCGGTCGCTGAAGGGCAGGCTGCGCTCCCGAAGGACCGTGTCGATGGCCGGCACCGACATCACCACCTGGTCCGCCCGCCGGGTGCCGGCCTCCTTCAGGGCCTGGGCCACCGCCCGTGCCAGGGCCCGGGTCGGGGAGCCGGAGGCATCGGCCAGGGAGCCACCACCGGCGGCACGGACCGTGTACTTCTTCGCCCCACCCTCCACCAGGGCATAGGCGAAGCCGTCCGGCTGAAGACTCAATCCGAGGGCTCGGGCCACGGCGCGCCAGGATAGCGGGGTGCGGGAAGGCCGGAAAGGACGGCGCAGGGAGCCGTGAGCTCCTCGAGGCGGGCCCGCTGTTCCGGCGTCAGGTCCAGGTAGTGCAGCCAGCTCTCCCCCAGCCGGTCCAGCTCCCCGGGTTCGGGAGGCAGGGGCGGACGCTCCGCCTGGGCCTCGGCCTGGGAGAGCTGGGCGTAGTGACGGAGGAGTACCCGGAGGTCGGCAGCCTGCCCCTCGTCCAGGTCCAGGGCCGCCACCGTGGCCCGGTACCAGGCCTCCAGGTGCAGACCCAGGCCGGGAGGGGGCGGCGGGGCGCTCCAGCGCCCCACGGCGAGGCCCAGGAGGCCACCGGCGGCGAAGGTGAGGGTCGCCGGCACCACGATCCGGGTCCAGGGTGCCGGCATCAGCGGCGGGTCTCCGGGGGTGCCGGAGGCATCGGCACCGGCGGGCGGGAGAAGAGCTCCTCGAGACGCTTCTCCAGGTCTCCGGGCTCCCGGGCCGCCACCGCCCGGCCGGGCAGGAGGACCCGGTCCGCGGCCAGGGCCGCCAGGCCCAGGAGGAGCAGGAGCGCCGCCGCCACCCGCCACACCCGCAGGGCCCGGTCCATGTCCCGGACCTCCCGGAGGAGACCCGTCTCGAAGCGCCGGGCCATCCGCTCCAGGGTGGGCGGGTCCGGCGCCGCCACGCCGGCATCCAGGAGGGCCAGGTCCTCCCGGACCCGGGTCCAGCGCTGGACGGCGGCCCGGCAGGCCGGGCAGGCCATCAGGTGGTCCCGGACCTCGGCGGCCTCCAGGGGACCAAGCTCGCCGTCCAGCCAGGCCCCGAGGCGGCGTTCCTGCCGCCGGCAGGGCTGGGGGGCGTCGGTGGCTCGGCGGTGTCGCGGCACTTCAGATCTCCTCCCCGTGGACGCGGCGCAGCTCCCGGGCCAGGCGCTCCCGGGCCCGGAAGAGGCGGGACTCCACGGTGCCCTGGGCAACGCCGAGGATGCGAGCGATGTCCCGGTAGGCCAGGCCCTCCAGCTCCCGGAGGACGAGGACCTCCCGGTGCCGGGGCGGCAGGCGGTCCAGGGCCTCCCGGACCAGGCGCCGCCGCTCGTTGCGGATGGCCGCGTCCGCCGGTGCCGCCGGCTCGCCGGGGCCCGCCGGCAGACTCTCCTCCTCGCCCCCGAGCCCCCGGGGCCGGGTCTGGCGGACCACCCGGCGGCGATGGTCCAGGAGGGTGCGGAGGGCCACCTGGTAGAGCCAGGTGGAAAGGGCGGCCTCGCCCCGAAAGGTGTCCAGACGCCGCTGGACCTTCAGGAAGACCTCCTGGACGCCGTCCTCGGCCTCCTGCGCGTCCAGGCCGCAGCGCAGGGCCAGGCGGTAGACCCGGGGGGCGTACTCCCGGAAAAGGGCTTCGAGCCGGCCCGGAGCGGGGCCGTCCCCGGCGGGGCGACCGGCGCCGGACTCACCCGCCCGGCGGGCCATGGCGAAGCTCCTGGCCATCGGCCTTGGGACGCCCCGGGGCCGGGCTTCCTTCCCGACCTCCGGCAGGGTGCAGGCGGCGACGGCTCACAGGTCGCCCAGGTGGGGCAGGATGTGGCCGAGCTTGTCCCGCTTGGCCCGGAGATAGGCCGCGTTCTCCCGCTGGGGCTCCACTGCCAGGGGGATCTGCTCCACGATCTCCAGACCATAGCCCCGGAGGCCGGCCAGCTTCTTGGGATTGTTGGTGAGCAGCCGCATCTTCCGGACCCCCAGGTCGTTCAGGATCTGGGCGCCAATGCCGTACTCCCGCATGTCCGGCGGGAAGCCCAGGAGCTCGTTGGCCTCGACCGTGTCGTGCCCCTGGTCCTGGAGGAGGTAGGCCCGGAGCTTGTTCTCCAGGCCGATGCCCCGGCCCTCCTGGCGGATGTAGAGGAGCACGCCCCTGCCCTCCTCGGCGATGCGGGCCATGGCCGCCCGGAACTGGGGCCCGCAGTCGCAGCGCAGGCTGCCGAAGAGGTCGCCCGTGAGACACTCGCTGTGCACCCGGACCAGGACCGGCTCCTCCGCCTTCGGGAACTTCTCCTCCGGGTCCTCCGGGGGATCGGGCCAGCCCAGGGTCAGGGCCACGTGCTCCTTGGCGTCGGTCTGGGAGAGGTAGAGGTGGGCCCGGAACTCCCCGAAGCGGGTTGGGATGCGCACCCCAGCCACCCGGCGGTCCACCAGGCGCTCCCGGCGCCGGCGGTACTCGATCAGGGCCTCGATGGTGAGGATGTGCAGGCCGTGCCGCCGGGCGAACTTCTCCAGGTCCGGCAGCCGGGCCATGCTGCCGTCCTCGTTCATGATCTCGCAGATGACCGCCCCCGGACGCAGGCCGGCGAGGCGGGCCAGGTCCACGGAGCCTTCGGTCTGGCCCGGCCGGACCAGGACCCCGCCGTCCCGGGCCCGGAGGGGGAAGACGTGGCCCGGCCGGGCCAGGTCCCCGGGCCGGGCCTCGGGGTCCATGGCGGTGCGGATGGTGGTCGCCCGGTCCCGGGCCGAGATGCCGGTGGTGACTCCCTCCCGGGCCTCGATGGACTCCAGGAAGGCGGTGCCCATCCGGGAGGTGTTCTCGGCCACCTGGGGCCGGAGCCCGAGCTGCTCCACGATCTCGCCGCCCAGGGCCAGGCAGATCAGGCCCCCGCCCTCCCGGCGCATGAAGTTGATGGCCTCGGGAGTGACGCGCTCGGCGGCCAGGACCAGGTCGCCCTCGTTCTCCCGGCGGGGGTCGTCCACCAGGATGAGCATGCGGCCGGCGCGGAAGTCCTCGATGGCCTCTTCGACGGTGGCGAAGACCATGATGAGTGGCCCATTCTATCGGGCACCCGTAGACTCCCGGGCGTCGGCCGCCTGGCTTTCTCGCCCAGGCGGCCGCTTCGCATCCCGACGGGGCCCGGCCTCGTCCCAGCCATCCGAGAACCTTGATCGCCATTCCCCTGCTTCTGCTCCTCGCCGCCCCCGGCCTCCAGGACCCCGCCGCCGAGAAAGCCCCCCCCAGTCCCTGGTCCGGAGCCGCCGACGCCGGTCTGACCCTCATCACCGGCAACAACGAGAGCACCAACTCCGCCGTCAATGCCACCGTGAAGTACCAGGGGACCACCTACCGCTGGATCTTCGAGGGCAACTACAGCGGCACCCGCCAGCAGAACCAGCTCACCGGCAACTCCTTCTCCACGAGCCGTCTGTACCGGCTGGCCGGCGCCTACCACCGCTTCCTCGACGACGAGGAGAAGCTGTATCTCTACGGCAAGGGCCAGGGCCGCAGCGACGCGCCGAACGGCCTGGACATCCGGGAGGACCTGGGCGTCGGGGTCGGCTACTCCTGGTACTGGAACGAGCGCAACAGCGAGGTCTCCTTCGAGGGCGGCCCCTCCTACGTGAAGGAGAACAACGTCGGCGCCCTGGTGGACGACTACCTCTCGGGACGGGCCGAGGCCCGCCTGGACTGGGAGTTCGCCAGGAGCATCCGCCTCCTCGGCCGCAGCGAGTACATCCAGTCCTTCGACAACACCGACGACCGCTCGGCCACCGGCGAGCTCTCCCTGCGCTGGAGCTTCGAGTCCTCCTGGTACCTCCAGGCCACCCTGGGTGTCGCCTGGGACAACACCGCCGCCCCGGGCTTCCAGAGCACCGACTACCGCTATGTCCTGGCGGTGGGCACCTCCTTCTGATTCCTGATCCCCCCTCCCGGGGGCTCCTGCCGGCGCCAGCCCGAGCGGATCGCGGGCAGTTCGGGGTCAACTCCGGGCCGCCCCCCGGCCGATGGAAAGGAGAGATGGGCTCGGGCCGCCTCTCCCTCTGCCTCGCCGCCGCCGCCTTCGGGGGGACGGTCCTGGGTGCCGTCCTCACCGCCGGGATCCTCCGGCCGGTCGGGTC
>CAYMFV010000183.1:0-6176 GCA_964389745.1 uncultured Planctomycetales bacterium
CCTGAACTCAGCCTGGCCGGCCTCCGCCGGCATGGCATGACCGGACTCGTACGGCTCGGACGTCATCTGCATCTACGAGCCACCAGACGGCCTGTCCGTGCCTACGCCTGGTACCTGGCATGTGGACAAGCAGCCCCGCCTGGCCGCGAAGCGCTGGTATCCGACTGTCGCCTTCATCCACCACGACACCAGTGCCCAGGGGAAGCCCCTGGACCGCATGCTGGTCCTCGGCACCTCCCTGGGGCAGAACAACCCCGACGTCAACCGCTACGAGTTCTACGAGTACGACCCCACGGATCCCGGGACTGCCGCTTCGACCACCCACACCTCGGGGCACAACGGTCCCGTCGTGCCCGGTGTCAGCCCGAATGCCTACATCCTGCGCATCTACCCCCGGGTCCACCTGCTCTCGACCGGCTTCCTGTTCCGGGCCGGCATGCAACGCTATCCCGCGTGGCTGGACCACCTGGCGAATCCCGGCTCCTGGGTGACCGGGCCCCCGAACCCCTGGAACCGCTTCTACGGCACCAGTGTGCTCTTCCCGATCATCGAGAACCTGCAGGAGGACCGGGTCTACATCCTGGGCGGCCAGGCACGGGACGACGACAACCAGCCCGTGCCCTACGTCAGCACGAACGGCTTTCTCGCGACGGTCCGGTGGATGGACGCCGGCGCCCAGAACCCGACCTGGACGGACGCCCCCTCCATGACCTGGGCCCGGGCGCGCTTCAACTCCGTGCTCCTGCCGGACGGCTCCCTCTTCGTGGTGGGCGGGCACGACACCGGCGCCCTGCTCCAGCCCGAGATCCTCCGCAACGGACAGTGGCTGGTGGGGCCGCCCATGGCCAGCGAACGGACGTACCATTCCACGGCCGTCCTGCTCGCCGACGGCCGGGTCCTGGTCGGCGGTGGGGACAGTCGCTCCTGGGACTACCAGGTCTACAACCCGGCCTACCTCTGCGGCCTGTACCCCCGCCCCGTGGTGACCGTCTCGCCGGCGCCCGGCGAGGTCCAGCCGGGGGCCAGCTTCACGATGGCCTACGACCCGGCCGTCGCGCCGGTGACCAAGGCCGTGCTGGTGCGCCCGGGCTCCGTCACGCACCACGCCGACTACGAGCAGCGGCTGGTGGAACTCGGCTTCTCCGACCAGAACGGCACCCTCACCCTGACCCTGCCGGCCAACGGCTTCCTGGTGCCGCCCGGCTACTACATGGTGTTCCTCCTCTCGGACCGCGGGATCCCGGCCACGGCGAGCTGGATCAAGGTGGTCTGGCCGTAGGATGCCCGTGGCGAGAATGGAGGGAGGAGCCCGGCGCGGGGGACGCCGGGCTCCGGGGGCTGCGGGGGAGCAGCCGGGATCAGGGCGTGATCTGGACCGCCACCGCCGGGCTCGCGTAGGTGTAGGTGCCGCCGCCGCCCATCACCGCGTAGGCGAAGTGGAAAGTGGAACCGACCAGGGAGGCGGGAAGCTGTCCGGGACCCGGCCGGAAGGAGGGGGTCAGGGCCCGGCCCTGGGCGTCGAGCACGCCGAGGAAGTCCCGGTACACCGGCCAGCCCAGGTGCTGGAGGATGTGGTCCGTGAAGGCGTCACGGTTGATGGGCACGTTCAGGGTGCCGCCGCCGGTGGCCGGCAGGTCCACCCCGGGCACGGTGCCCGAGAAGGTGCCGACCAGGATGTAGGAGCGGCCGGCGTTGTCCGCACCGGCGTAGAGGTCGAAGTCCACCGTGCCGCCGCTCGCCTGGGACAGGCTGCTGGCGCTGGCCTCGAGGGGCTCGGCCAGGTGCACGCTGAGGCTGACCACGGCGCTCTCGTTGCCGGCGCCGTCCCGGAAGCGGGCGTAGACCACCTGGTCACCGCCGACCACCGGGTTGCCGCCGAAGGCCGCGAGATCCCAGTCCGGCCGGCTGGTCGCGAAGGGCTCCCAGGAACTCCACTGGACACCGTCGTTGGAGAAGGACATCTCGGCCACGCCGGAAAGGACGTCCGTCGCCGCCGGCGCCAGCTCCACCACCGTGCCAAAGGTGTAGGTGAGGCCGCCGGCCAGGGTGAGGCCGGTCTTGGTGGGCGGCGTCAGGTCCACCCGGATCGGCCCGTAGGTGGCGAAGTCAGCGTCCCAGTTGCCGGCGTTGTCCACCGAGCGCAGGTTGAAGTACCACTCCCCTTCCGTGAGGGTGAAGGTGGTGGTCTCCACCGCCCCCAGGTCCGCGGTCTGGTCCGGCAGGTTCGGGGCGATGCCGATGCGCACGCTGTAGCCGCCGATCCCCGAGGCGTTGTCCAGGGCCGCGGTCCAGTCCACGGCGACCGTGTCCTGGTTCACCCAGGTGCCCGCCGGGTGGCTGGTGCTGGTCAGCCCCGTGGCCGCGTCGGGCGGCGTCGTGTCCACCTGCACCGGGCCGTAGGAGACGAAGCCGTCGTCCCAGTTCCCGGCGGCGTCCACCGAACGGATGTTGAAGTACCAGGTGCCGTCAGCCAGGGCCACGTCCACGCTGGTCTTCAGCCCCAGGTTCTGGGTGGCCGGAGGCAGGCCGGGCGCCGCCGCCACCTGGATGCCGTAGCCGGCGAGGCCGGAGAGGGCGTCGCTGGCAGCGGTCCACTGGAAGGTGGCTCCGTCCTGCCTGCTCCAGACCCCGGTGGCGTGGGTCGGGGAGTGCAGGTTCGAGACCGGCTCCGGCAGGGTCAGGTCGATGCGGATGGCCCCGTAGTGGGCCGCCCCGGAGGACCAGTTGCCGGCGTTGTCCACGGTGCGCACGTGGAAGAAGTGGACGCCCTCGCCCAGGGTCGCGGAGTGGCCGGTCACCGCGCCCAGGTCCTGGAGGGTGTCGGGCAGGGTCAGGGGCTGGTCCGAGAACTCGACGCTGTAGCCGGCCACCCCCGAGGTCGCGTCGGGCGCCGGATCCCAGGTGAGGTCCACCTGGGACACGTTGGTCCAGGCACCCGCCGGGTGGCTGCTGCTGCCCAGGTTCGCCACCAGGCCCGGCTCGGTCCGGTCGATGAGCAGGGGGCCGAAGCTGGCGAAGTCGCCGCTCCAGTTCCCCGCCAGGTCCACGGCCCGGAGGTCCAGGTACCAGGTACCGTCGTCCAGGGCGGTGGAGAGGCTCGTGACGGCGCCGAGATCCGCGGTGGTGTCCGGCAGCGCCGGCGCCGGGGTGGCGTCCAGGCTGTAGCCGGCGATCCCCGCCAGGTTGTCGGGGGCCGCGGTCCAGGTGAGGTCCACCGTCTTCTGGCTGCTCCACACCCCCGGGGTGTGGCTGCTGCTGGCCAGCCCGGTGGCGGCCCCCGGCGCGGTCAGGTCCACCTGGATGGGCCCGTGCTCGGCCTTGAGGGGCGACCAGTTGCCGGCGTTGTCCACCGCCCGGATGGTGAAGAACCAGGTGCCCTCACCGACGGTGGCGGTGTGGTCGGTGACCTCCTCGATGTCCTTGGTCTCGTCCGGCAGGAGCCCGGACTGGTCCGAGAACTGGATGCTGTAGCCGTCCACCCCCGACACGCTGTCGCCGGCGGCGATCCAGGTGAGGGTGATGCTGTCGCTGTTCACCCACTGGCCCGCCGGGTGGGTGGCCGAGTCCAGGTTGGAGACCTTGCCCGGCTTGCTCCGGTCGATCTGCACCGGCCCGTAGGAGGCGAACTGGCCGGCCACGTTCCCCGAGCGGTCGACGGCCCGGAGGGTGAAGTACCAGATGCCCTCGTCCAGGGTCAGGGTCGTGGTGTCCACGTCCCCCATCAGGTCCGGCGTGCTCCCTGGAGGCGTCGCCGTCGTGTCCACGGCCGTGGCGTAGCCCTCGATGCCCGAGTTGTCGTCCTGGGCCGGCGTCCAGTTCAAGGTGACGTCGGTGCTGCTCGACCACTCGCCCAGGGGGTGGGTCACCGAGCTGAGGTTGGTGGCGACGCCGGGAGGCGTGCCGTCCACGTGCAGGGTCAGGCTCTCGATCTCGGTCCAGCCGTCGGGGTTCGGGCCGTTGTCGTTGTTGCTCCGGAAGACCAGGGGGAAGGCCCCCTCAGTCGTGGTGTCGAACTCGAAGTCCACCGCCCGGGAGACGCCGCCGGGCAGGGCACCGAGGACCAGCTTCGTGGTGCCACTGCCCAGGTCAACCATGACGCCGTCCCGCAGCGCCGTGGTGGTGCCAAGGAGGGTCAGCTCCGGCGGCACCGAGAGGAGGTTGAGCACCGTGTTGGTGGCCACGTGGCTCGGGCTGGTGAGCACCGCCTGCACGAAGGCCCGATCGCCGGGCTGCAGGTAGGGGTCGGTGGCGCTGACCACCAGGTCCACGGCCGGCCGGGTGTCGGTCAGCTCGATCATGGAGGCCGCCGCCACCTTCATGTCCTCGGGGATGCCGTCCTCGTCCAGGTCGGTGTCCCGGGGCCAATACTTGATGGCGTGGGTGCCGGCGGGCGGATCCTCCACCACCAGGAACTGGTAGTTGCCGTTGCCGGCCGAGACCAGCTCGCCGGCGGTGCCTCCGGGCTGGTCGTTGAACCAGTCCAGGTACATGTCCACGTGGCCGGTGACCGGCGTGGCGCCGCCGGTGGTGGCGACCGGCGGCTCGTCCCAGGCGAAGACCACGGTGAGGCGCTTCGCCCCGTCGGGGACGGTGATGTTCCACTGGCGCCAGAGGCCGTTCTGGTTGACCACCGTCTCGGGCACCCAGGTGCCGCTCCACTCGGTGCTGTTGTCCATCATCCGCTCGCCGTTGAGCAGCCCGAAGCCGTACTCGGGGCCCACCGGCAGGTTGCCGCTCTTCTTCAGGGCCGTGGCCATGACCCAGGCCCGGACCAGGGACGGACGGCCGGCGAAGAGGAAGGAGTAGCGGTCGAGGATGGTGGCCAGCACCCCGCTGACGTGGGCCGCGGCGTGGGAGGTGCCCTCCATGGCGACGTAGCCGCCGGCGTTGCCCGCCTCGGCGCTCCACACTGGGCTGCCCGGGGCACTGATCTCGGGCTTCAGGCGGCCGTCCGCGGCCGGGCCCACGGCCGAGCCGGGCGCCCGGTCGCCGACGGTGTCGTCCCCGGGGATGGTCTCGGTGGCCAGCACCGAGCCCACGGCCAGGACGTTCTTGGCCACGGCCGGCTTCGACACCCCGGAGCTGCCGGCGTTGCCGGCCGCAAAGATGTAGGTCTGGTGGCTGTTCCAGACCTGCTCGTCCACGTCGATGCACTCCTGCTCGGTGCCGATCCAGGCACCGCTCACCGGGTCCACGCCCCAGGCGCAGTTGACCACGTCCGGGGGCTGGCTGGTGATGCCGCCCTGGTCGGTGAAGGGCTGGGCGAAGGCGTCGTAGAGGGCCTTCACGTCGCCCACCGGCTGCCCCTGGTCGTCGAAGAAACGGCCCACGTACAGGCGATGGGCCGGATCCCGGGCGGCGGCGGGCGCCATCCCCCGGTAGCGGGCGCTGGCGGTCCCGTCCCCCACCATGGTGGCAGTGGCGTGGGTGCCGTGCCCGGTGCCGTCGGCGAAGGCGCCGAGGCCGGTGGTGTCGAAACCGACGGCGTACATCGAGGCCAGGTCCATGTGCACAGGGTCCAGGCCGCTGTCGATGATGCCGAGGCGGGCGGTGCGCCCGGCCCAGAGACCGGCCCGGACCGCGTCCTGGCCGACCATCGGCGCGGTGCGATCGTGGTAGAGACGCTCGGCACCCCGCAGGTCGAGGAAGTGCACCTCGTCCCGGCGGGCCAGCCACTCAAGCTGCTGGCGCGTCGCCGTGACGGCATAGGTCCGGGTGTTGCGCCGGAAGAAGTGCACCTGGATGCCGCGCTCCTCCAGGAGCCGGCGGAAGCGTGCCTTGCGGGGACCGAGGGCCTGCCAGCCGCCCGGCGGCATGTCCGAAGGCAGCTTCTGGACGGCACCGCCGTCCAGCTCCCAGCGTTCCACCTGTCCCTTGCCCGGCCAGTCGGCCGCCAGGCCGTCGTCGCCCATCAAGGTGACCCAGGCTTCCACCCGGTCTCCGGGAGCGAGGTGGTCCAGGACGCCGCGCAGGCTCGGGTGGAACTTGTACCGGGGGGGGGCCATCCCCACCCAGCGCACGCCCGGCAGGCCGGCCACCAGGTCCAGGGCGCCGGCCGGGATCTCCGCCTGGATCGCCTGGTGCGGGAAGACGGCGAAGGTGCGCACGCCGAGTTCGTGGAGACGGTCGAAGAGCTCGGGTCGGAGCTGGCCCTGGACCTGGACGTAGGCGTAGGC
>CAYMFV010000184.1:0-6173 GCA_964389745.1 uncultured Planctomycetales bacterium
GGACGTGGACGGCGACGGCTGGATGGACTTCGCGGCCGGGGCCCCGGAGGCCGGCGGCGCCGCCGGCGAGGTCCGGGTCTGGCAAGGGGGCCCGACGGCCGGCACCCCGGCCCTCCTGGCCCTCATCTCCGGCAGCGCGGCCGGCGACCGCCTCGGCCACGCCGTGGCCTTGTTGGAGGACAACACCTTCGACGGGCTCGCGGAGCTGGTGGTCGGCATTCCCGGCGCCGCCGGCGCCGGCCTCGTCCAGGTCCTGGACCTGAACCGCACCCTTCCCCGGGCGGTCCACGAGGTGGCCGGGGCCACGGGGGACCACCTGGGCTGGGCGGTCGCCGGGGTCGGCGACCTGGACCTCCAGGGCCGGGAGGAGCTGGCCATGAGCAGCCCCTGGGCCAGCCCGGGCGGCCTCGCCCGCCAGGGCCGGGTCGAGATCTGGCACTCCCTGCCTCCCCAGCAGGGGGGGGGAGGGAACGAGATGCGGCCCTTCCGCATCACCTTGCAGCAGGGCATCCTCGACGAAAGGACGGTGGTGGACTTCCTGGTCGAGAACTACCGGCCCGGGGTCGACCTCTACGCCTACGTGGGCACCGAGCAGACGACCTCCACGTCCGCCGAGGGCTTCCCCCTGGACATCAGCGGCCCTGGCGGCGGCACCTTGACGGCCTTCAAGGTGGTGCCCGGGGTCACCGGCAGCTCGACCACGGTCTCCTGGTTCGTGCCCTCCACCTACGCCGACGGGCAGGAGCTCTTCTTCCAGTTCGTCGAGGCCAACGCCAACATGGTGTGGCGGGCCAGCAACGTGGATTCGGGCACGGTGCGCAAGCCCCTGATCCTGGACACCCTGGGCACCAGCCGCATCCTGGACGCCACCGATCCCTCGGTCACCAGGCACGTGGCCTATGTGAACGAGAGCCTCCAGCTCCAGGCCACCAACGCCAACGCGAACCAGGACACCTACTTCTACTACTCCCTGACCGGGCCGGGCACGAGCCAGATGAACGGCTTCGACCTGGACCTGGACTCCCCCATCGCCTGGCCGGGCAGCCCGGTGACGGCCGATCCCAACGGCAACGCCTTGAGCCAGACGATCACCGTTCCCGACACCGTGGCCGGACGCATGATCTGGGTCCAGTCGGCCTCCGACGCTCCGGTGGGGCCCGCCAAGAAGATCTCGAACGTCGTCCCGATCCTGCTGACGACGCGGCCCTAGGCCAGGGTCCGCCCGTCCCGGCGCCGGGCCCGGGGTGGCTCGTGCCCGGCGCCGAGAGTCCGGGCCACGGCCGCCCGCTCCCCGTAGCGGTGGACGTCGGCCACCTCCAGGTCGAAGGGAGGCCAGAGCGCGGCCTCCGGGAAGCCCCGGTGCACGGTGCCGCAGCGGTAGCAGTGCAGCCGCCGGGGAACCCGCCAGGCCAGGATCGCGTCGGCCGCGGCGGCCACGAAGAGGCTCAGGTAGGCGGTGAAGGGCGCCAGGACGGCGGCGACGACGACGATGCCGATGCCCAGGGCCCGGGGGAAGTCCCGGGCGTGGTAGAGCTGGTCGTGACCGCAAGCCAGGCAGGCCAGCAGGCTGCCGTCGGCGTCGAGCCCTTCCCCGTGGAAGGGCGCCCCGGCCTCGCCGCAGACCGGGCAGTCGGGCCGGGCCCCCGCCGCCACGCCGGCCCGCCAGGGGGCGCCGCAGCGGCAGCGCCCCTGGAGCCGGGCTCGGGGGGGGGCACTCACAGGGCCACGCCCCAGCGCTGGCCGAGCTGGAGAGCCACGGCCTCGCCGATCCAGACCAGGATCGTGCTGGCGTAGAGAATGCCGGTGGCGGACTGGGTGTTCCGCCAGCGCAGGGAGGAGTGGACCATGCCGGCGAAGAGGAGCGGCAGGAGGAGGCCTGCGCCGTAGCGCACACCCAGGTCCAGCCAGTCGAAGGTGCGCAGGAGGGGCTCCCGGGGGTCGGTCAGCCGCGACCAGGCCAGGGCCAGGGCGGCCAGGGAGAGGAGCAGCCGGAGGAGCAGGGCGCCAGCCACCCAGGCGTTGATGCGCCGCAGCAGGGCCTGGGGCAGGCCCGGCACCGTCAGGTAGCCGTGGCCGAAGACCATCGCGAAGCAGGCCCCGCCCGCCACCGCGGCCGCAGCGAGGTCGCCGGGGACCTCCCGGAGGCCGAGGCCCGTCGCCGACAGGGCCCGGGCCGTCACCGCCACCAGGGCCATGAGGATGGCCAGGAGCAGGCCCCGGCGGCGGATGGCCGGCCGGTTGGCCACGTACCACGGGGCGGGCAGCACCATGCCCACAGTGCCGAGGAGGGAGATCCGATCCGCCGTCGCCTCGGGCCAGCCCCCGGCCAGGGCCAGGAGGGCGGTGAGGCCGGCGGCGATGGCGGCGGTCCAGCCCGTCAGGCGATAGAAGAAGCGCCCCACCGGCGCCGGCCCCAGGACCAGGAGGGCGCAGAGATAGCCCAGGGCGATGGCCAGCCCCAGGCGCGTTCCCAGGTGCATCCAACCCATGGCGGGTGGTGCTCGGTCCTCCAGGCCGGCGGCGGCCCGGAGCCGAGTCTCACAGGCGGACGTACTCGAAGTCCAGGGGCTGGCCGTTGATGCCCTTGGCCGGCGGCGCGATCCAGGCGGCCACCTTGCCCGGCTGGTACACGGGCTGCATCAGGCTCCGGATCCAGGCCCGATCCTCCTCGGTCGGCAGCCAGTCGTCCCGGCGCCGGTTCCAGGTGGCCTGGTCGATGGGCTGGCCGTCCACGTCGAAGTGCTGGCCGGCGTAGATCCCGATGCGACGGCGGAAGCGCTCGTGGGGCAGCTGGAAACGGAAGTCCAGGCCAGCCCTATCCAGGATGCGGTTCCAGTAGTCCACGCCCTTCTGGTTGTCCCGGATGTACTCGTGCCGGAGGGTCTCGTTCATGGCCTTGCGCAAGGGCACGTCCTCCACCACGATGCGCCCGTCCACCACCTTCTCCACCGGGTAGCTGCCCTCCAGGGCCAGGTGGTCCTCGTAGCGATCCTCGAAGGCCCGCCCCTTGAGCCCCTCGGCGAAGAAGGTGGCGGCGTTGCTGCTCACCTCGGCGCCATAGAGGTCGTTCGAGGAGGAGACCCAGAAGTTGATGTACTTCTGGATCAGCTCCAGGGGGATGGCGCCGTGCTCCCGGGGGTCGTCGCCGTCGGTCTCCCGGAGGACCTCGCAGGTGCGCTGCACCACCCGCCCGATGCCGGTCTGGCCCACGAACATGTGGTGGGCCTCCTCGGTGAGCATGAAGCGACAGGTCCGGGCCAGGGGATCGAAACCGCTCTCCGCCAGGGCCAGGAGCTGGAACTTCCCGTCCCGGTCGGTGAACATCGTGAACATGAAGAAGTCGAGCCAGGTCTCGATGGGCTCGTTGAAGGTGGTGAGGATCCGGGGCCGGTCCGGATTGCCGCTGCGCCGCTCCAGGAGCTCCTCCGCCTCGTTGCGGCCGTCCTTCCCGAAGTAGGAATGCAGCAGGTAGACCATGGCCCAGAGGTGGCGGCCCTCCTCCACGTTCACCTGGAACAGGTTGCGCAGGTCGTAGAGGGACGGGGCCGTGTGGCCGAGGAGCCGCTGCTGTTCCACCGAGGCCGGCTCCGTGTCGGCCTGGGTGACGATCAGCCGGCGCAGGTCGTTCCGGTACTCCCCGGGCACCTGCTGCCAGGCGGGCTCCCCGCAGTGGTCGCCGAAAGGCACCCGCCGGTCCGGTTCCGGCTCGGCCAGGAAGATGCCCCAGCGGTACTCGGGCATGCGGACGTGGCCGAAGTGGGCCCAGCCGTCCTTGTCGACGCTGATCGCAGTGCGCAGATAGACCTCGTTCCGCTCGAAGTCGGTGGGGCCCATCTCGTGCCACCATTCCAGATAGCGGGGCTGCCACGCCTCCAGGGCCCGCTGCAGGCGCCGGTCGGAGGAGAGGTTGACGTTGTTCGGAATCTTGTCGCTGTAGTCGACGGTGCTCATGGCGCAGGCGGGGAGGTCAGGTGCGGGTGAAGTCGAAGGCGGGGCGCTGGGGGGTGCCGTAGCACTGGAGGGCACCCTGGGGGCCGACGGCGTTGGGGCGCTGGAAGATCCAGTTCTGCCAGGCGGTGAGGCGCCCGAAGATCTTGGTCTCGAGGGTCTCGGGGCCGGCGAAGCGCAGGTTCGCCTCCATGCCGGTGAGGGCGTCGGGGCTGAAGGAGGCCCGCTCCTCCACCGCCACGCGGACCTCGTCCTCCCAGTCGATGCCATCCAGGGCGACGGTGGCCAGGCCCAGGCCCTCGGCCTCGGCGGCGGGCACGAGCTCGCCGGCCCGGGCGAGGACCGCCTCGACCCGCCCCGGGGCATCCAGGAAGCGCACGGCCAGCCGGTGCAGGCCGTTGCCCATGGGGTAGGCGCCGCCGTTGCAGGCGCTGATCCCCAGGGAGACCGGCGTCTCCGGGTCGTCCAGGACATAGAAGCGGTCCGCCGCCAGGCCGAGTTCCAGGAAGGTGCCGGCGAAGGCGGTGCCGGCGTCGGCCAGGGCGAAGAAGCTCTTCGCGCTGACGTCCAGGCGCTTCAGGACGCGCTTCAGGAAGTGGCGCACCTCGCCCACGAACCATTGCTCCCCGGCCCGGGCCAGGACGGCATCGGCGGCCAGGGCCACGGCCGGATCCCCGAGGACCCGGAGGACCACCAGGTTGACCTCCGGGTGGTTGACGCGGAGGCGCAGGAGGGCGTCGTCCAGCTCCCGGAAGATCCGGAAGACCCACCAGGAGGAGCCGGCAGCGGCCGCGGCCCCGGGGTCGGCGGGACCGGCCTCCGGGGGCAGCTGGAGGGTCAGGCGGGCCGTGTGGGCCGCCGGATCCAGGTCCAGGCGCACCTGGCTCCAGAGGAGGACGTCGCCCTGGACCGCCGGCTCCACCGGATCCAGGGTCACGCCCTGGCGGTCCTCCCGGGCCGGCACCGAGTCGGCCAGCTCCCGGGCGATCCGGTCCCGCTCCTCGGCGAAACGGCTCAGGGGCGCCAGGTCGTCCACCAGGCCCCACTCCACGGCCCGCCGGCCCTTCGCCCCCTCGGCGGTGGTGCAGAAGACGTCGGCCAGGTCCCGGCGCACCCGGCGCTTGTCCACCAGGCGGGTGAGACCGCCGGTCCCGGGCAGGACCCCGAGGAGGGGCACCTCGGGCAGGGAGACCGAGGAGTTCCGGTCGTCCACCAGGAGGATCCGGTCGCAGGCCAGTGCCAGCTCGTAGCCGCCCCCGGCAGTGGCGCCGTTGCAGGCGGCCAGGGTCCGCACACCGCTGGCCGCGGAAAGGTCCTCCAGGTGGAGGCGGGTCTCGTTGGTGAACTTGCAGAAGTTGACCTTCCAGGCGTGGCTGCTGCTCCGGAGCATCATGATGTTGGCCCCGGCGCAGAAGACCTTCTCCAGGGCTCCATCCAGGACCAGGCAGCGCACCTGGGGGTGCTCGAAGCGCACGCGCTGGATGGCGTCGGCCAGCTCGATGTCCACCCCCAGGTCGTAGGAGTTGAGCTTCAGCTCGTAGCCGGGCCGGATGCCGCAGGCCGGATCCACGGCCATGGTCAAGCGGGCGAGGTCCCCCTCCACCCGGAAGCGCCAGTGGCGGTAGCGGGAGGGATGGGTCTGGAAGGAGACCGGCCCGACCGGGGGCGCGGCGGTGCTCGTGGAGCTCATGTTGCGACCTGGACTCAAGGGCAGGAGGGGTGCGGGAGACCGCCCAGTGCAACACATCTCCCAGATCGGCGCAAGGGAGGCATTATAATTCACCTGCCCACGGGGCCGTCCAGGCAATAGAAAGCACTAGCAGGGATCTCCGGATGCGCAACCACGCCCGCCCCCCCCATCGCCTCCTCGAGGCACTCGCGGCGAAGGTCCGGGACATCCGGCAGCGCCAGCGCCTCTCCCTGGAGGAAACCGCTCGGCGGGCAGGCCTGAGCCGGCGCTTCCTGGTGGAGATCGAGGCCGCCCGGACCAACCCGTCCATCGGCAAGCTCGCCGCCCTCGCCGAGCCCTTCGGCCTCCCCCCGAAGGAGCCCTGCGCCCTCCCCGTGGCCAGTGCCCCGGCCCACCGGACCGCTCTCCCGGGCCCCCCCCGCCCCGCCAACACCCCCGCGCGGAGCCCGCCTCCCCAGCGACCGGCCCGCCCCTCCCCCGTCCCGGCCGGCGGCCCGCCCCCCCCGGCCCGCCCTGGCGTGGCCGGCGGCCCTCG
>CAYMFV010000185.1:0-6170 GCA_964389745.1 uncultured Planctomycetales bacterium
GGGGGGGGGCGGCGAGGGGGCGGGGGGGGGGCGGGGGGGGACCGGGCACGGGGGCGGTGCGGGGGGGAGTGGTCGGGGGCATGGGGAGGAGGGGGGGGGGGGGGTGGGGGGTGGGGGAGGGCGGGCTGGGCGTCCCGGGCAGGGAGTAGGCCACGGAGGCGGTGCAGCGGGACGTGGTGGCGCTGGAGCGGATCTACCACGACTATGGCTTCCTCGAGGCCCGGGTGAGCCTGGAGAAGGAGGAGTTCTACCGGGGCAACAAGCGGGTGCGACTGGTCTTCCACGTCTGGGAGGGACCGCGCTACACGGTGCGGGCGGTCCGGGTGAAGCCGGCGGAGGACGGCGCCGAGCTCCTGGTGCCCGAGAAGGAGCTCCTCGCCCTCCTGCGCATGCAGCCCGGCGAGCCCTTCGAGCGGGACCGGGTGGCCGCCGACGAGTCCGCCCTGCGCCGCTACTACGGCCTGCGGGGCCACCCGGCGGCGGTGCGGGCGTCGGGCCGGGCCGGCTCCACGTTCTTCCGCTTCAACCCGCCCGACGGCCAGCCCCAGATCATCTTCGACCCCGAGAACCACCAGGTGGACGTGATCTACCGGATCCACGAGGGGCGTCCGGCCCGCATCCGGGACGTCATCGTCAAGGGCAACGCCCTCACCCAGGACCGGGTGGTGCGCCGGGAGATCACCCTGGAGCCCGGGGACCTGGCCGACACCGAGGAGGCGATCCGCTCCTGGCGGCGCCTGGTTGGCCTCAACTACTTCCTGGACCCGGTCAGCCGGGCGCCCTTCGTCGACTGGCGCTTCCTGGAGACGGACCGGGAGGACTGGGTGGACCTGCAGTTCGAGGTGGCCGATGGCGGCACCACCGGCTCCCTCCTCTTCGGGGGGGGGCTGAACAGCAACACCGGGCCCTTCCTGTCCTTCTCCATCCAGAAGAACAACTTCGACCTCTTCGACACGCCCTCCTCCCTGGGCAGCCTGTTCACGGAGATCCTCAACGGCCGGGCCTTCACCGGCGCCGGCCAGACCCTGCGCCTGATGGCCGCGCCGGGCGTGGAGTTCAGCCAGTACACGGTCAACTTCACCGAGCCGGACCTCTTCGGCGACCACATCGACCGGGTCTCCCTGAACACCAACCTGTTCAAGACCTACTTCTTCATCGACACCCACGACGAGACCCGCACCGGCGCTTCCTTCCGCCTCGGCCGGAACTTCGGCCGCTACTTCACGGTGTTCGTCGGGCCGGAGTACCAGAGCGTCAACATCTCCGGCATCGAGCCGGGGGCGCCGGCGATCCTGAACGAGACCGCCGGCACCAACAGCATGGCCGGGATGACGGTCGGTTTCCGCTTCAACACCGTCTCCGACCCCTTCGCCCCGGTGGACGGCGTGATCCTCGGGGCCTCCTACCGGCAGGTGGGCGAGTTCTTCGGCGGCGACTTCAACTTCAACCAGACCGAACTCGAGGTCACCAAGTACTTCCCCCTGTGGGAGGACGGGCTGGGCCGGGCCTGGGTGCTGTCCCAACGCGGCGTGCTGCGCCTGTCCAACGAGACCGGGGACCTGTCCGGCGTGCCCTACAGCGAGCGCTTCTTCCTGGGCGGCTACCGCTCCCTCCGGGGCTTTGACTTCCGCGGTGTCGGGCCGGTGGTGAACGGCTTCCCGCTGGGGGGCGAGACGGCCTGGTCGGGTTCCACCGAGCTGCGCTTTCCCCTGGTCTCGACCCGGGTGCGGGGCAGCCTCGACGAGGTGGAGTACATCCGCGGCGTCGCCTTCCTGGACTACGGCTCCGTGGGCCCGGGCTTGAGTGCCCTCGGGCCGACCCGGATCGCCGCTGGCCTCGGCGTCCGGGTGCGCATTCCCTTCATGCCCCAGCTGGCCCTGGCCTTCGACTTCGGCTGGCCCGTGCAGAGCGAACCCCTGGACGATACCCAGGTGTTCTCCTTCAACCTCGGCTTCTTCCAATGATGCGCACCACCACTGCCCTTGCTCTGTCCCTGCTCCTGGCCGCCGCCTTCCTGGGCGGTCTGCTCCAGGCCCGGGGTCCCCAGGAGGCGCTGCCCCCGGGCAGCGTCTGCTTCGTCAACCTGCAGCGCTGCCTGGACGAGTACCCCGACGCCCAGACCGAGCTGCAGCAGCTCCGGGCGCGCTGGCGGGGGCCCCTGGAAGCCCTGGAGAAGCGCGGCAAGGAGCTCCAGGAGCAGGAGAACGAGCTCGCGGCCATGGATCCGGCCAGCGAGGACTTCCAGCGCCGCTCCTTCGAGCTCGAGACTGGCCGCATGACCCTCGAGCGGGAGCGGCAGTACGTGGCCGAGCGGATCAACCAGGAGCGGATGCAGCTGCTGGTCCGGACGTACAGGCGGATCCAGCAGGCCGCCGAGGCAGTGGGCGACCAGCAGGGCTACGCCGCGGTCCTGGTGATTCCCACTTCCCTGGACGACCTTCCCGAGGACCCGAAGGCAGCCCTGGAGAACCTCCAGCTCCGGACCAACCTGTGGACCAATCCCCGCTACGATGTGACCGACGCGGTGATCGCCAACCTCCAGGGCTCCTGATCCTGCCCCTGGCGGATCCTTCCTCACCATGACCCGCAGGCAACGCACCCTGAAGGGGAACGCGGAGCTGACCGGCGTGGCCCTCCACTCCGGCCGCGAGGTCCACCTGCGGCTGGAGCCTGCCCCCCCCGGCACCGGGGTGGTCTTCCGGCGCTCCGACCTGGAGGATCCCCCGGACATCCCGGCACGACCCCAGTACGTCTCCCTGGCGCCGCTGCGCACCGTGCTCCGGGTCGGCGCCGGCGAGGTGGGGATGGTGGAGCACCTCCTGGCCGCCTGCCACGGGCTCGGGGTGGACAACCTGGTCGTGGTGGTGGACGGTCCCGAGCTCCCCGGCCTGGACGGCTCCGCCGCCCCCTACGCCACCGCTCTCCAGGAGGCCGGCATCGTCGAGCAGAAGGAGGAGCGCAAGGTCCTGGCGGTGGAGGAGCCCCTGGAGGTCCGGGAGGACGGTGCCCGGGTGCTGGCGCTGCCGCCTTCCCGGGAGGGGCTCACGATCCGCTACATCCCGGAGTTCCCCGAGGGCATCGACTCCCTGCCGGTGGAGTTCCGGCTCGAGGCGGAACGGACGGGCGACGGCTTCCTGCAGGACATCGCCCCGGCCCGGACCTTCGTCCTCCGGGAGGAGGTCGAGCGCCTCCTGGAGGCGGGCTACGGCCAGGGCGCGACCCCGGAGAACACGGTCGTCCTGGGCGGCGAGGAGGCGGTGGAGCTGCGCCTGCCCCGTGAGCCGACCCGGCACAAGGTCCTCGACATCCTCGGCGACCTGGCCCTCCTCGGGGCCGACCTCGAGGCGGACATCCTGGCCCTGCGCAGCGGCCATGCCCTGAACCACGAGCTGGTCCGGGGTCTGCGCAGCTGCCTCGAGGCCGCCGAGGTGGCCGGGCCGGTCCGGGACGGCGGTTACGACATCCAGGACGTCCTGCGTCTCCTGCCCCATCGCTATCCCTTCCTCCTGGTGGACCGGGTGGTAGAGGTGGAGGGCTTTCGCCGGGCGGTGGGCGTCAAGAACGTCACCATCAACGAGCCCTTCTTCCAGGGCCACTGGCCGGAGCGGCCGGTCATGCCCGGCGTCCTCCAGCTCGAGGCCATGGCGCAGCTCTCGGGCTTCCTCCTGCAGCGCAAGCTGGAGCACGCCGGCAAGCTGGTGGTCCTGGCCGCCATCGACAAGGTGCGCTTCCGGGGCCAGGTCGTGCCCGGCGACCAGCTCCGGCTCGAGGTGGAGACCATACGCCTGAACCGCAGCCGCGGCCAGGTCAAGGCCGTCGCCCGGGTGGGCCGGCGGGTGGTGGCCGAGGCGGTGCTCTCCTTCGCCATGGTGGACGCCTGATGACCAACATCCATCCCACGGCCTTCGTCGCGCCCGGTGCCGAGCTGGACAGCAGCGTCACGGTGGGGCCCTTCTGCTACGTTGGCAGCCGGGTGCGCATCGGCGCTGGCACCACCCTCGGCCCCCACGTCACCATCCAGGGGCGGACCACCATCGGCGAGCGCAACCAGCTGGTCGGCCACGCCGCCGTCGGCGGCAAGCCCCAGGACCTGAAGTACGCCGGCGAGGAGTCGGCCCTCGTCATCGGCGACGAGAACGTCATCCGGGAGTTCGTGACCGTCAACATCGGCACGGCGGCGGGCTCCTGGATCACCACGGTGGGCGACCGCAACCTGATCATGGCCTGTGCCCACGTCGCCCACGACTGCGTCCTGGAGGACGAGATCATCCTCGGCAACAACGTGCTCCTCGCCGGCCACGTCCGGGTCGAGAGCCAGGCCATCGTCTCGGGGGGCAGCGCCGTCAACCACTTCGTCACCATCGGCACCCTGGCCATGGTGGGGGGCATGACCCGGGTGGCCAAGGACGTGCCGCCGTACATGGTGCTGGAGGGTTCCCCGGCCCGGGTGCGCGGTGTGAACGCCGTGGGCCTGCGGCGCCGGGGCAAGAGCCAGGAGGTGATCGACCAGCTCCGGGATGCCTACCGGCGCTGCTTCGCCGAGGACACGCCGACCATCCTGGCCATCCAGGAGCTGGAGGCCCGGGGCGACCTGCACCCGGAGGTCCGGCGCCTGCTCTCCTTCCTCCGGGACATGGAGCGCGGTTTCCAGGGGCGTTACCGGGAGTCCCTGCGCCGGCCGCCGGCGGATCGGGAAGCCCCGGCGTGAGCCTGCGCGCCACCGTCCTCGGAGTGGGCCACCTGGGCCGGCACCACGCCCGGATCCTGGCCGGCCTGCCCGGCGTCGAGCTGGTCGCGGTGGTGGACCCCGCCGAGGAGCGGGGCCGGGAGGTGGCGGCCCGGCACGGCTGCCCCTGGCTGGCCGGACAGGAGGAGCTGGACGGGGTGGACCTGGCGGTGGTGGCAACGCCCACCAGCCGGCACCGGGAGTGTGCCGTGCCGCTCCTGGAGGAGGGCGTGGCCTGCCTGGTGGAGAAGCCCCTGGCCCCGGATCCGGAGACCGCCCGGATGATCCTCGCTGCCGCCGACAAGGGGGGGGCGGTCCTGGGCACGGGGCACGTCGAGCGGTTCAACCCGGCGGTGCGCCGGGCCATGGAGCTGGGGGTCGCCCCCCGCTTCATCGAGGCCCACCGCCTGGCGCCCTACACCTTCCGCAGCACCGACGTCGGCGTGGTCATGGACCTGATGATCCACGACCTGGACCTGGTGCTCGCCTGGGTGGGCGAGGAGGTGGTGGCGGTCGACGCCGTCGGCGGCAAGGTCCTCTCCGCGACCGAGGACATCGTCTCCGCCCGCCTGCGCTTCCGGGGGGGGGCAGTGGCCAACCTGACGGCCAGCCGCCTGTCCCTCAAGCCCATGCGCCGCTTCCGGGTCTTCGGCCCGGACTGCTACGTCTCGGTGGACAGCGGCGCCCGCTACGCCCTGCTGGTCCAGCGCGCCCCGGGCGCCAGCCGGGAGGCGGTCCAGGCCGCGGCCCGGGCCCCGGACCCGGTGGCGGCCTTCCGGGAGCTGCTCCGGGTGGAGGAGCTGCGCCTGGAGGACGACGACGAGCCCCTCCGGGCGGAGCTGCAGGCCTTCGTCGCGGCGGTGCGCGCCGGCGAGCCGGCGCCGGTGAGCGGCGAGGACGGCCTGCGGGCGGTGGAACTGGCCTGGCGTGTGCGCGCGGCCCTGGCCGACAACTTGTGGGAGGGACCCGAACTGTGAACGAGCACGACTCCAGCCATGCATCCTCTGGCGCCGCGCCGGCCACCGGCGCGGCGGGCCAGGATCCCGTCTGCGGCATGCCGGCCGGCCCGGACAGCGCTGGCGGCAGCCTCGAGCACGCCGGCCGGACCTGGTGGTTCTGCAGCGCCCACTGCCGGGAGCGCTTCGCCGCCGATCCGGAGCGCTTCCTCGCTCCCGGAGAGGAGACCGGCGGTGACCCCCTGGCCGAGTACACCTGCCCCATGCACCCGGAGGTGGTGCAGCAGGGCCCCGGGGTCTGCCCCCTGTGCGGCATGGCCCTGGAGCCGGTGGAGGTGAGCGCCGAGGAGGGGCCGGACCCGGAGCTCCTGGACATGCGCCGCCGCCTCCTGGCCGCCACGGTCCTGACCCTGCCCCTCCTGGTCCTGGCCATGGGCCCGCTGCTGCCGGGGGTGGAGCCCGGCCTGGGCCTGCCGCCGGCCCTGGCC
>CAYMFV010000186.1:0-6137 GCA_964389745.1 uncultured Planctomycetales bacterium
CGAGGTGCGCGCGCGCGGCGTCCCGCTCATCGTGGCCGTGCTCGGGAGCGAGGACCGCTGGGACGACGTCTGCGCCCTGCTCGACTGGGGCGCGGAACTCGCGTGCGCGGGCCGGAGCGTCTCGCTGGACGGGACGGGCCGGGGCGTGAGCGCGGCGCGGGAGGCGCTGGGGGGTGTCCATGCTGGCGAGACGCGCACCCAGGAGGGTCGCCAGCTCGGTGTCACCCCGGCGGGCGGCTTCCTGCTGGAGGATCTGCAGCCCCCGGTAGTACTCCGCGTCGGAGAGGTCCTTGTATCCCTTGCCCGGGCGACCGCCGGGTTCCTGGGCCACCGGCGGCGCCGGCGGGGCGGGTGTGGGCGCGGGCGCGGGTTCCTGGAGAGCGGGGAGCAGGAGGAGGGTGAGGGTGGGAATCATGCTTCTTCTTTCGGTCAGGAGCTCGGACGGTCTGCCCGAGCCGACCCTGGATTCAGCCTACGCCCGCCGGCCCCGGATCAGCGGCTTTCCTGCCGGGCCAGGAGGCGGCCGGGGGCCAGGGCCTCGGCCTCGGGGGCGGGCGGCCGGCCCGTGGCCAGCCAGGCGGCCGTGATCCGGCCAGCGGCCGGGGCGCAGGTGATGCCGTGGCCGCCCAGGCCCGCGGTCCACCAGAGCCCCTCGAGGCGGGGGTCGGGCCCCAGGACGAAGCGCTCGTCAGGGGCGAAGGTGCGCAACCCCGCCCAGAAGGAGGCGGCCCCGGCCCCGGCCACCTCCGGAAGCCAGCGGCTGGTCTTGTCGGCGATGGCCTCCAGGACGGTGGAATCCGGGGTCTCTCCCTCCTCGGGGGGCACCACCTGGGTGTCGCAGGCGCTCAGGAGCAGGCCGCCGGACTCGGGCCGGAAGTAGAACTCGTCGCCGGCGATCCAGACCACCGGCCAGCGGGGGTCCACCTGGGCAAGGGGCCCGGTGGCCAGGAGGTGACGGCGGCGGGGGATCAGGCCCAGCTCCAGGCCGGCGGTCCGGGCCAGGACGTCGGCGTGGCCACCTCCGGCCAGGACCACGGCCTCGGCCTCGAGCCTGCCCCCGTCCGTGTGCAGGCCCCGGAGGCGGTCTCCCTCGAGCCACAGGGCCGTGGCCCGGCAGCCGGGCCGGAGCCTGGCCCCCTCCTGGCGGGCCCCGGCCAGGAAGGCGTGCAGGATGGTGTGGACGTCGAGAATGCCCTCGTCCTCCTGGACGAAGGCCGCCCCCAGCTCCCTGGCGAGGAGCGGCACCCGCCGGCGGACCTCCTCGGGCGGGATCTCCGCCAGACCGACCTGGCAGCGGGGATCCCGGGCCCATGCCCGGAGGGGCTCCTCGTGGCCCGGGGCGGCGGCCAGTACCAGGCCGACCGGATCCACCAGGGGGCCCGGGGCGAAGCCCGCCGGCGGCTCCAGGTAGAAGGCCTTGCTCTCCCGGGCCAGGATGTGCAGCACCGGGTCGGCGATGGCCGTGCGCAGGATGGCGGCGTTCCGCCCCGTGGAGTGGGTTCCGGGCGACTTCTCCTGCTCCAGGATGGCCACCGGCCGTATGCCCAGGCGTGCCAGGTGCCAGGCCGTGGCCGCACCGGCCATGCCTGCCCCGACGATGGCGACCCGCACGCTGTCCATGCCTGCTCCCCGCGAGTCTACCCTAGTGCATCCATGCTGCCGTCCCTAGCCCTCCTCTTCGTCGCGACGCCCTTCCTGGCCCAGGAGCCCGGCGCCGACGCCGCTGCCGCCACCCTCCAGGCCAAGGTGGACGAGATCACCCCCCGGGTCGAGGAGATCCGGGGTCTCGAGTTCGTGCGCAAGGTCCCTGCCGGGGTCCAGACGCCCGAGCAGTTCCTGGAGTACGCCCGCCGGGAGTTCGACGAGGAGATCGGCGAGGAGCGCTTCCGGGCCATGAGCCACGCCTACATCCTGCTCGGCCTGGTGGAGCCCGGCACGGACCTCTACGAGGTCTTCCTGCAGCTCCTCCAGGACCAGGTGGGCGGCTACTACGACCCGAAGACGGAGGCCTTCTACATGATCTCCAGCTACAACCAGGGCATGCTGGCCGACATCATCATGGCCCACGAGCTGACCCACGCCCTGGACGACCAGCACTACGACCTGGACGGCATGCAGAAGCGGGTCCACGGCAATGCCGACGCCGAGTTCGCCATGCGCGCCGTGGTCGAGGGCAGCGGCACCTCGGTCATGACCCTGTACATGGCGCGGGGCGTGGTCGCCGGTTGGCTGGACATGAGCGAGGGCATGGACGAGCTGCAGGAGATGATGGAGGAGCAGGCCGAGGTCCTGGAGGTGGCACCGCCCTACCTGGTGATGACCCTGGCCCTGCCCTACCTCCTGGGCAACCAGCTCCTGACCCGTTCCGACAGCCTGATGGTGGCCAGCGCCACGACGCCGGCGCCCAAGGACCTGGACCACGCGTTCCGGGAGCCGCCCCTCTCCAGCGAGCAGGTCCTGCACTTCGAGAAGTACTGGGATCCGGAGAAGCGGGACGACCCGGTGCGCCTGCGGCTGCCGGACTTCTCCGGGGAGCTGGGGGAGGGCTGGGAGAAGGCCGACGAGGACGTCCTGGGCGAACTCGGCTGCTACGTCCTGACCGAACCGGAGCTGCCCAACCTGGCCAGCACACAGGCCCAGCTCACTGCCCGCTGGACCAACGAGGCCGCCAGCGGCTGGGACGGCGACCTCTACCAGTACTACCAGGGGCCCGGAGGCGCGGGCCTCCTCCTCTGGGCCAGCGTCTGGGACAGTCCCCGGGAGGCGGCCGAGTTCGCCGCGGCCCTGGAGAAGCTGGCCGGGGAGCGCAACTCCCACTTCCTGGGCGTCCACCACCAGGGGGACGCGGTTGTCGCCTGGTTCGCCAACGAGGCCGGCGCCGGCGCCCGGGAGCGCCTGGAGGCCGCCCTGCGCCGGGCCCGGCCCGACTGGTTCTCCGGGCAGCGGTGAGCCCGGCAGCCTGCCTGCCCCTGCTGCTGGCGGCGGCCCTGGGGCCGGCCACGCTGCCGCAGGGGGGGGGAGCGGTGGCCACCTCGGAGCCGCACGCGACGCGGGCGGCGGCCGCCGTCCTGGCTGAGGGCGGGAACGCCGTGGACGCCGCCGTGGCCGCCGGCTTCGCCCTGGCCGTGACCTACCCGGCGGCCGGCAACCTGGGCGGCGGCGGCTTCCTGCTCTACCGGGAGCCCGGCGGCGAGGCATGGTTCCTGGACTTCCGGGAGGTCGCCCCGGCCGCAGCCGGACCGGATCTCTACCGGAGCTCGGAGGGGGGGGTGGATCGACGCGGCTCTCGACTCGGCTGGCGGGCGGTGGCGGTGCCGGGCAGCGTGCCCGGTCTCCTGGAGGCCCACCGGCGCTGGGGGCGCCTGCCACGGGAACGACTCCTCGCCCCGGCCATCCAGCTGGCCGAGGAGGGCATCCAGCTGAGCGCGGCGGAACACCGGCGCCTGGCCGCCGCCGCCCCCCTCCTGGCACGGGACCCGGTGGCCCGGAGCGTCCTCCTGGGGCCTGGGGGCGCCGCGCCGCCGCCGGGGTCCCTCCTCCGGCAGCCGGCCCTGGCAGCCACGCTCCGTCAGATCGCCGTTGCCGGCGCCGAGGCCTTTCGGGGGGGGGAGATCGTGGACGGCATCCTAGCCGCCTCCCGGGCCGGCGGCGGCATCCTGACAGCCGCGGACTTCCGGGACTACCAGCCGGTGCTCCGGCCGGTGCACCGCTTCTCGTGGCGGGGCCTGGAGATCCTGGCCGCCAGCCCGCCCTCCTCCGGCGGCGTCTTCCTGGAGACCGTCCTGCGCAGCCTGGAGGGGCGTCCGCTGCGGTTGTGGGGCTGGCATGATCCCCGCACCGTGCTCCTCCTGGGCGAGGCCACCGCCCGTGCCTTCGCCGACCGGAACCGCTGGCTGGGCGACCCGGCGAGCATGGAGGTGCCGGTGGCGGCCCTCCTGGAGCCCCGGCGCCTGGCCCGCCGTCGCCGCAGCCTGTCGCCCTACCACTGGACGCCGCCGGCCCGCCTGGCCGTCGCCGCCCGGCTCTTGGAGTCCGAGGACACCACCCACTATTCACTGGTGGACGCCTGGGGGGGGGCGTGTGCGGTCACGACGACCTTGAACGGCAGCTACGGAGCCAAGGTCATGGCGCCGGGGGGCTTCCTGATGAACAACGAGATGGACGACTTCGCCACTGCCGCGGGGGTGGCCAACCAGTTCGGCCTGGTCCAGGGCCGGGCCAACGCCGTCCGCCCCGGCCGCCGCCCGCTCTCGTCCATGTCGCCGGTGATCGTCCTCCGGGACGGCCGGGTGGACGCCGTCCTGGGCTCGCCGGGAGGGCCCACCATCCTGACGACGGTCCTCCAGGTCCTGCTGCACCGCTACCTGTTCCGGATGTCCCCGGAAGCGGCGGTGGCGGCGCCCCGCTGCCACCGCCAGGACCGGCCTGCCACCCTCCAGGCCGAGGTCGGTCGCCTGACACCGGGAACCGCCGCCTGGCTGCGGAGCCGGGGCCAGGCAGTGCGGCGGCGCCGGGCCCTGGGCGACGTCAACGCGGTCTTCCGCTGGCGGGACGGCTGGCGTCCGGTGGCCGACCCCCGGCACCAGGGGCTGGCGCTTCAGGTGCCGCCGTCGCCGCCGTAGCCCAGGGCGGCCAGGGCCGCCCGGTCGGCGGCGGAGAGCTCCCGCCGGCCCTCGGCCCGGGGCATGGCGGCCAGGAGCTCCGCCAGGGCCCGGCGCATGGCCGCCAGCCGCTCGGGTTCCTCGGCCTTGACGTCCAGCTCGTCGCCCCGGCGCAGGTCGTAGAGGTGCTCGCTGCCGTCCAGGATGCGCAGGTACTTCCAGTGCTGCTGGCGCAGGGCCTGCTTGCGCTGGTCGCTCTCGAGGACGGTGGTCTTCCGGGCCATGGCTCCAGCCAGGATTGGCCGTCCCTTCGGGGGCCGGGCCAGCTCCGCGGCCGCCGCCGGGCCGGCCAGGGTGTCGTCCATGGCCTCCATGTAGAAGCCCTCCCGGAAGAAGCGCCGCTCTGGATCTGCCCCCCCCCTGGCGAGGGCGAGGAGACTGACGCCCTGGCACCCGGGGGGGGGCGGGAGGCCGGCCAGCTCGAGGAGGGTGGGGGCCAGGTCCACCTGGTTGACCGTGAGCGGCACGCGGTGCCCGGCGCCCGCGTCGCCAGGCAGGTGCAGGATGGCCGGCACGTGCTGGGTGGCCTCTTGCAGGCTCGGGGTGTGGACGTTGTCGAAGCCGCCTTCCCCGAAACAGTGCCCATGGTCGGCCACCAGGAGGATGGCGGTCCGGGAGAGGCCGGGATCCCGGGTCTCGAGGAGGTCCAGGAGCTCGCCCAGGCGGGCGTCCAGCTCCATGATCTCCCCCCGGTAGAGGGTCATCTTCCGCCCGCAGTTCTCCGGGTCGGCCGGCGGCGGCCACGCCTCCGCCGCCATGGCCAGGGCCTTGCGCCGCCAGGCCGGGGCCGGCCGGTGGGGGCCGTGGGCGTCGAAGAGGTGGACCCAGAGAAAGAGGGGAGAGCGGCTCCCGGCCAGGAAGGTCCGGGCCCGTTCCACCTGGACCCCGCCAGGGTTGCTGGGGGCGGCCAGGCGGCGGAGCAGGGCCGCCGGCCGCAACCACAGGAACTCCTCCATGCCGAGCCCGACCAGGGCCTCGGCCCGGTCCATGGGCAGGCGGTCGTCGTAGACCCGGAAGCCCCGGTCCAGGCCGAACTCGGCCTTCAGGGTCCAGGCCGCCACCAGGGCGCCGGTATCCCAGCCCGCCGCGGCCAGGAGCTCGGCAACGGTGGGCACGCCGGGCGCCAGGGTCCAGGTGCCGTGGGCCCGGAGGCCGTGGGAGGGGGGGGCGAGGCCGGTGAGGATGGTGGCGTGGGTGGGCCCGGTGACTGGGGCCACCGCCGTCATGTCCTCGAAGACGACGCTGCGCTCCGCCAGGGCGTCCAGGTTGGGCGTCTCCAAGCCCCGGCCACCGTAGAGGGGCAGGACATCGGCCCGGACCGTGTCCCAGGTGACGAGGACCAGATCCGGTCGGCCGGCGACGCCGCCGGCGGGGGGGGGAGGCGGCACCCCCCGGCTCACGTCCCGGGGGATCAGGAGCCAGAGGCCCAGGAGGCCCCAGCCGGCGACGGCGGCAGTGGCCGACAGCAGCCGCCGC
>CAYMFV010000187.1:0-6115 GCA_964389745.1 uncultured Planctomycetales bacterium
CGATGTGCTCGGCAGCGGCCTGACCGGCGCGCACCGCCGCCTCCACCACCGCTTCCGGCGGTCCCACGAAGGTCACCACCGTGCGGTGGGTGGCCGCCCCCGGGTCCACGTCCAGGAGGGTGACCTCCTCCACGGACTCGATGGCCGCCGTGATGCGGCCGATGACCGCCATGTCTCGCCCCTCGCTGAAGTTGGGGACGCACTCGAGGAGTTGCCGGACCGTGCTCATGATTCTCTCCGGCGGGGCCGGGCGGCACAATCTACGCCCGCCGGCGCCTGGACCCAAGCCGGTGCCAGCCCCGTGCCGCCGTGAACTGGACCCTCTTCGCCACCGTCTTCGCCACCGTCTTCCTGGCCGAGCTGGGGGACAAGACCCAGCTCGCCACCGTGCTCTACGCCTCCCGGGAGGACCACGGCCGCCTGACCGTCTTCCTGGGCGCCGCCCTGGCCCTGGTCCTGAGCACCGCCATCGGCGTCCTGGCCGGCGGCCTCCTCGGCCGCCACCTGGGCGGTCCCTGGCTGGCCCGGCTGGCCGGGCTCGGCTTCGTGGCCGTGGGGATCTGGACGATCTGGCGGGCCTAGCAGCCTGCTAGTCGCCTTCCTCGGGGCTGAAACGCTCGTGGCCGGCGTCCCGGATGGCGGCGATCCGCTGGAGGAGCCCGGCGGCGTCCTCCTGCCGTTCCTCGGCCAGGGCCCGCTCCAGGTCCAGGAGGGCGTAGAGGAGATCGCACATCTGCATGCGGTAGGCGAGGACGAAGGCCGGCCTCTCCCCTTCCGGGAGGCGGGCCGCCAGGGGGGGGACCTCGCCCTTGGCGACCACCGCCGCCACCTCCATGGCCTGGACGAAGCGCAGGGCCTCCTCCCGCTGGCCCCGGCGGACGGCCCGGCGCAGGCGCTTGAAGCCGCCGTTCAGGTCGTCCATGGACCGGGCCAGGACCGTTTCGGGGCCGTCCTGGACCGGGACAGGCTCCTGGGAGGGGCCCGTGGAGAGGAGGAGGGGGGAGAGACAGAGGGGGAGGAGCAGGGACAGGCGTCGCATGGGCCAGCGGGGGAGGAATCCTGGAAGCTACCAGGCCCGGGTCCGTCCGGGCACAGGTACAGGATAACGGCCCTCGGCGTCGGGCAGGACCGGCGGCTCCGCATCCCAGGCGTAGCGGGTCGGAGCCAGGTCCAGGTCCGAGGCCAGGGCCTCGTCCCACGGCACCACCTTCCCGGAGTAGGTGGCCATCCGCCCGAGGATGGCGGTCATCGTGGACATGGCTCCGGTCCGGGCCTCGTTGTAGGGCCGGTCCTCCCGGATGGCGGCGAAGAGCTGGTCGTGCTCCACCTGGTAGGGGTTCGGGTTCTCCCCCCGGAAGCGCCAGGACCAGCCGCCCGCCGCCTGGATGCGGCCGGCGCTGACGTCGGCGACGCCCAGGGTGCCGTGGGCGTGCTCGGAGACGCTGTTCCAGCAGCCGGGGATGTGCCGGCACTGGCTCAAGACCTTGGTGCCGTCGGCGTAGGTGAACTCGACGAAGTGGTGGTCGAAGATCTGCCCGGTGTCGGGTCCGGTGCGCACCTGGCGGCCGCCCTGCCCCTGGGCCTGCACCGGCGGGCCGCCCAGGATCCAGTTGCAGACGTCCAGGTTGTGGATGTGCTGCTCGACGATGTGGTCGCCGCACAGCCACGTGAAGTAGTACCAGTTGCGCATCTGGTACTCCATCTCGGTCCAGCCCGGCTGGCGGGCTCGCACCCACACGCCGGCGCCGTTCCAGTAGCAGCGCAGCAGGCGCAGCTCGCCGATGGCGCCATCCCGGAGGCGCTGGACGGTCTCCTGGTAGCGGGCCTCGTGGTGGCGCTGGAGGCCGACGCCCACCTTCAGCCCCCGGGCCTCGGCCCGCTCGGCGGCGGCCAGGATGCGGCGCACCCCGGGCGCGTCCACGGCCACGGGCTTCTCCATGAACACGTGCAGGCCCCGCTCGACCGCGTGCTCGAAGTGGAGGGGCCGGAAGCCGGGCGGCGTGGTGAGGAGGACAACGTCCACGTCCTCGGCCATGGCCTGGCGGTAGGCGTCGAAACCGACGAAGCGGCGGGCGGGCGGGACGTCCACCCGGTCGGCCTGCCCGCGCTCCGCCATCTGCTTCTGGATGGCGGCCAGGCTGCCCTCGAGGCGGTCCTGGAAGGCATCGGCCATGGCCACCAGGCGCACGGGGCCGGCCGTGGACAGGGCCTGGATGGCGGCGCCCGTGCCGCGGCCGCCGCAACCGACCAGGGCGATCCGGAGGAGGTCGTCCTGGCGGTGGCGGAGGCGCACGGGCGCCGTGCATGCCGCCAGGGAGGTGCCGGCCAGGGCCGTCGTGGAGAGTTGCAGGAAGCTGCGGCGAGTGGTGCCGCGACCGGGCTTGGGGCGTTGCTTCATCGTTGTCGGGTTGGATTCAGCGCTCTCCCTGGCGCTGGCGGAGGTACAGCTCGCGGACCTCGTCCGTGTCCGGATCCCAGTAGCGGGCCTGCTCCTCGGGGGGGGGGTCGCGGAAGGGGCGCACCACCCGGAAGCCGAGGAAGGGGGCATCGGTGTGGTACCAGATGCTCTTCGGGATCTGGGGATCCCGGATCTTCCAGGACTTGCGGGAGGGGCGGCGGGCGGCGGAGCGCAGGTCCTCGGGATCGTCGTCCCAGGAACCGCCCCGGACCACCCGGGGGTAGAGCTTCTCGGGCCAGCGGAGGGGGTTGCGGGCGACCTTGCCGGCCAGGGTGGCGTAGAAGCGGCTGTCGTACTGGTCGAGGCACCACTCGGCGACGTTGCCGTGCATGTCGTACAGCCCCCAGGGGTTGGGCTTCTTGCTGCCCACCTTGTGGTAGCGGTCGTCGGCGTTGTCGAAGTACCAGGCGTAGTCGCCGAGCTGCGCCGGGTCGTCGCCGAAGCTGTAGGCGGTGTCGGTTCCGGCCCGGCAGGCGTACTCCCACTCCGCCTCGGTGGGCAGGCGGTAGAAGCGGCCGGTCTTCATGGACAGCCACTTCGTGTACTGCTTCGCCGCGAACTGGGTCATGCCCACCGCCGGGTAGCCGTGGGTGCCCATGCCCTGGTCCATGGGCACGTAGGGGGGGGTGGGGCGGCTGACGGCGTCGGCCCACGGGTCCTGGGGCGCCGCCTTGGCCTCGCCGGCGGCCCGGCGCTGGAGGTCCAGGCGCAGCATGAACTCGTGGTACTCGTCCCAGGTGACCTCGGTGCGACCCATCCAGAAGGGCTCGAGCTCGACCTCGTGTCGGGGGCCCTCGACGGCCTTGCGCCCCGGCTCGTCCTCGGGGCTGCCCATCCAGAAGCGGCCGCCCGGGATCGGCACCATCGCGAACTGCGCCCCGGTACCCGGGATCCGCTCGGTGTAGGGACGCATCTCCGCCGGCGAGGCGGCCTCGGCGCCCTCGACCTCGGCCACCGGCGGCGTCCCCGGGGGCGGGTCGGGGTAGGCGCCCTGTTCTTCGCTGTCCTGGGCGGCCAGGAGTGGCGCCAGGGCCAGCAGCGCCGGCAACACAGCGAGGGAGTGGACGGCGGACAGGTCGACGCGGCGCATGACCGGGTCGTTATAGCGCCCGCCGGGAAGCTGGCCCGACTTGCTGGAGGTGGCGGAGCCCCGAGATCGGCGGGCATACTTCTCCCGGGGCCGGCCGCCGCGGGCCGGCCGTCGGCCGCCGACGCCTCCCTGCACCTCGCGGGATGAAGATCCCTCGCCTCACCACGACGACGGGGCCCTCCTGGCAGGGTTACGGGACTCTTTCCAGAAGAACTCCAGCAATCGGGGCCAGCTTCCTTCTTGTGCTGGTCGCCGCCTGCACCGGGGCACCGGCCAACCGCCACGAGTTCCAGCACCCGGCCATGGGCACGACCTTCCGGGTGGTGCTCTGGGGACCCTCCCGGACCGAGGCGGCAGCGGCGGCGGCGGCGGCCTTCGCCCGGGTGGACGAACTTGAGGCCCGGATGAGCGACTACCGCCCGGACAGCGAGATCGCTCGCCTGGCCCGCCGCAGCGACCGCGGCGCGCCCACCCCGCCGCTCCCGGTCTCCGCCGACCTCGGCCGGGTGCTCTCCCTGGCCCAGGAGGTCGCCGCCCGGAGCGATGGCGCCTTCGACGTCACCGTCGGTCCCCTGGTCCGCCTCTGGCGCCGGGCCTTCCGCCAGCGCCGGCTCCCGGATCCCGACCGGCTTGCGGCTGCCCGGGAGCGCTGTGGCTGGCGGCGGCTGGACCTGGATCCCGACGCCGGCACGGTGCGCCTCCTGGCGCCAGGCATGCGCCTGGACCTGGGGGGCATCGCCAAGGGCTACGCCCTGGACGCGGCCCTGGCCGTGCTCCGGGAGCGGGGCTTCCCCCGGGCCCTGGTGGACGGCGGCGGCGACGTGGCGGTGGCGGAGCCGCCGCCGGGGCGCCGGGCCTGGCAGGTGGCGGTCGCGCCCCGGGGCACGGAGGTCCGGGCCCGCCTGCTCCTGGCCCGGGCGGCGGTGGCCACCTCGGGCGACGCGGCCCGCTTCCTGGAGCTGGACGGCGTCCGCTACAGCCACCTGGTGGACCCGCGGACGGGCCAGGCCTTGCGCGATGGCGCCGCGGCGGTGGTGGTGGCGCCGGCGGGCATCCTCGCCGACGCCCTGGCCTCGGCCCTGTGCGTGCTGGCGCCCGAGGAGGGTCTGGCCCTGGCCGCCTCCTGGCCGGGAGTGGAGGCGTGGATCCTCCGGGCCGATGGCGGCTCCTGGCAGACGCCTGGATTCGCTGCCATGATGGGGCCGCCGTGACACGCGCCTCGCACTCCGATCCCTCGCGGCGGGAGGTCCTCCGCCGCGGCGTCGCCTCCGCTGCCGCCCTGCCCCTGGCCGGGATCGCCCCCCGGGGGTGGGCCGCAGCCAAGGAGGAGCTGAAGATCGGCCTGGTGGGCTGCGGTGGCCGGGGCACCGGCGCCGCGGTCAACGCCCTGCGCGCCGACCCCGGCGCCCGGCTGGTGGCGGTCGGCGATGCCTTCCAGGACATGGCCGGGCACTGCCTGGCGAGCCTTGCCCAGGTCGAGGACGTCGCTTCCCGGGTCCAGGTGGACCCCGACCACGTCTTCGTCGGCTTCGACGCCTACCAGGGCGTGATCGCGAGCTGCGACGTGGTCCTCCTGGCCACCCCGCCCCACTTCCGGCCCCAGCACCTGCGGGCGGCGGTCGAGGCCGGGCGCCATGTCTTCGTGGAGAAGCCGGTGGCGGTGGATCCCCCGGGCGTGCGCTCGGTGCTCGCGACCTGCCGCCTGGCGGCGGAGAAGGGCCTGTCGGTCGTGTCGGGCCTCTGCTACCGCTACCAGCGGGCCAAGCAGGAGACCGTCCGGCGCATCCACGACGGAGCCATCGGCGACATCGTGGCCCTCCAGACCAGCTACAACACCGGCGGCCTCTGGCACCGGGGTCGCAAGCCCGAGTGGAGCGACATGGAGTGGCAGATGCGCAACTGGCTGTACTTCGTGTGGCTGTCGGGCGACCACATCTGCGAGCAGCACATCCACAGCCTGGACAAGCTGGCCTGGGCCATGGGCGACCGCTACCCGGTGAAGGCCACGGCCAGCGGCGGCCGCATCGCCCGCACGGACCCGAAGTACGGCAACGTCTACGACCACTTCAACACCGTCTTCGAGTGGGAGGGGGGCATCCGCGGCTTCTCCTCCTGCCGCCAGATCGTCGGCGCCAGCGCCGACGTCTCGGACCACGTCTGGGGCACGAAGGGGGTGGCCCGGCTGCAGGGCCACCGCATCGAGGGCGAGAAGGCCTGGCGCTGGCGCAGCGACGAGCCCGACGACATGTACCAGAACGAGCACGACGCCCTGTTCGCCGCCATTCGTCGGAACGAGCCCATCAACAACGGCGAGTACATGTGCAACAGCACGATGATGGCGATCCTGGGCCGGCTCGCCGCCTACACCGGCCAGACCATCACCTGGGAGCAGCTCTGGAACAGCCAGCTCGACCTGACGCCACCGGCCTACGAGTGGGGGCCGCTGGAGGTGGCGCCCGTGGCCCGGCCCGGGGTGACGAAGTTCGTGTAGCGGCGGGGTCCGCAGCGCCATGGCCGGGGAGGACGGACGGCGGGCGGCGGAGCATCCCCTCGTCCGCCATCCCCAC
>CAYMFV010000188.1:0-6049 GCA_964389745.1 uncultured Planctomycetales bacterium
GGGCCCCAGGGGGGGGTCCCGGACGGGCCTCGCCGGCGAGGCGCAGGGTGTCGCCGGCCGCCCCCGGGAGGCCGTGGAGGGGGGGATCGGGGAGGGGGGCGGCGTCGCTGCGCCGGTCCAGGCGGGGGCTCCGTTCCGGGGGCAGGCCGTCCACGGCCAGGATCCGGTCGCCCCGGAGCAACCCGGCCTCGGCGGCTGGCCCTCCCTCCAGGATGCGGGTGGCGAACCAGCCCTCCGGCAGGTGGACGACCTGGAAGCCGGCCGTCGGCCGCCGGCGCCGGGCCAGCTCGCCGAACATGTGCTCGTAGGTCGTCCGGGAGTAGAGGGCCGTGTGGCTGGCCGGCATCGTCTCCAGGAGCCGCTGGACGGCGGCGGCCTGGGCCTCCGGGTCGGCTCCTGGCTCCGGCCGGAAGCGCCGGGCCAGCTCCGGGAGGCGGTGGCGGCGGAAGGCCCGGTCGTGGAAGTGCGCCGCGAGGATGCGCACCACCTCCTCGTAGAGGCCTTCGTCGCCGTTCCGGGCGGGGGCGGCTCCGGGGCGGGGGCCCTGGGCGGCCGAGAGGGGCGCCGGGGCCAGGGCCGGCAGGGCCAGGAGGAGGAGGAGGAGGGCGGCGAGGCGGCGCATGCAGCAGGGAGAACGGGCGGCGAGGGCCATCGTTGGCGGTCGGGGCCCTCAAGTCCAGGCCCGGGTCTGGCCGAGGGACGTATGGAGGCAGCCTTGTGATGTCCTGCGATCTCCGCCTGGAAGCGCCCGTCGCCACCCCCGAGGCGTACATGCTGGAGGCGGAAGACTACCAGCCCCGGGCGGTCGAGGAGGCGGACCCGCGGCGTCCCCGGACGGCCTGGGCCCAGCTCCTCCTGGCGGTGGCGGTGCTCCTGCCCCTGGCGCTGGTGGCCATCGTCCTCGTCTGAGGCGCCCGCCGACCCGGGCCCGGCAGGTGCGTGAGGGGAGACCCGTATCCTCCGGCCCGCCTCCATGGCCTCCCGCGCCGCCTCCTCGCCGCCGGTCTCGCCCATCCTGGTCCTGTTGCTCGGCATCGCCGCCGTGTCCACCGGGGCCCTCTTCGTGCGCCTGGCCGACGCCCCGGCCCTGGCCGTGGCCGCCTGGCGGTCGGGGCTGGCCGCCCTCCTGCTGCTGCCCTTCACGGCGACCCGGGCCCGGCGGGAGTGGCGGGCGGCCAGCCCTCTCGAACGCCGGGTGCTCCTCCTGGCGGGGGTCTGCCTGGCCCTCCACTTCGCCACCTGGATCGCCTCCCTGTCCTTCACGACCGTGGCCTCCTCCCTGGTCCTGGTGGACACGACGCCCATCTGGGTGGCCCTGGCGGCGCCCTGGCTCCTCCACGAGCGCCCGACCCGCCTGCAGATGGCGGGCATCGCCGCCGCCTTCGCCGGGGCGGTGGTCCTGGGTGCCGGCGACCTGCGCCTGGAGGGCGACGCCATCCTCTGCGACCTCCTGGCCCTGGCCGGCGCCATCACCGCGACGGGCTACGTCCTGGCCGGCCGCCGGGTGCGCCGGCGCTTCTCCATCGGCTCCTACGCCCTCCTCGCCTACGGGACCGCGGCCATCCTCCTCTTCGCCATGGCCGTCGCGGCCGGCACGCCCCTCTTCGGGTTCCCCCCCCCTACATGGGGCTGGCTCCTGGCCCTGGCGGTCGGGCCGCAGATCCTCGGTCACTCCTCCTACAACTGGGCCCTGCGCTGGGTGAGCGCGCCCACCGTCTCGGTCTTCCTGCTCGGCGAGCCCATTCTCGGCTCGGTCTGGGCCTGGCTCTACCTGGCCGAGGTCCCGCCACCGTCCACGCTGGTCGGCGGCGTGCTCATCCTGGCTGGCATCTGGATGGCGGCCCGGGGGGAGCGGGCGCGGGGGTAGGAAGCACGTGCAGCTCACCGAGGCCCCCTCGCCTGGGAAGGCGCTGGCCGCCCGGCCGTGGCTCACAGAGGCCCCTGGGGGCCAGGCGAAACAGCTCCTCCAGCCCCGCCCGAGGGCAAGTGAGGCCGTCTCCAGGCCCGGCGCACCGGGTAAAACCGGCACCTGATGCGAGATTTTCCCGGTAGAATGGTCCCGTGAGGATCGCCCGCACCGCCGCTCTGGCGGCGATTCGAGCCGCGCTGGCCCAGAATCCCGTGGTCGTGCTGACCGGCCCCCGGCAGTGTGGCAAGACCACCCTCGCACGGGAGCTGGTGAGCGAGGACTCGGTCAACTATTTCGACCTCGAGGACCCGGCCAGCCTCGGCCGGCTCGAGGAGCCCATGACCGCGCTGCGGCCGCTGGAGGGCCTCGTCGTCATCGACGAGGTCCAGCGGCGGCCCGAGCTCTTCCCCGTCCTGCGCGTGCTGGCCGACCGCCGCCAGCAGCCCGCCCGATTCCTCATCCTCGGAAGCGCTTCAGGGGACCTCCTGCGGCAGAGTTCGGAGAGCCTGGCGGGCCGGATGGAGAGCATCAGGCTCGGCGGCTTCTCGCTGTCCGAGCTCGACGCCGGCGCCGTGCGCAGACTCTGGGTGCGGGGTGGTCTGCCGCTCTCGTATCTCGCACGTACGGAGGCCGACAGCGTCCGCTGGCGCAAGCAGTTCATCGGGACACTCCTGGAACGCGACCTTCCCCAGTGGGGTGTACGTATCCCGGCCGTGGCGCTCCGGCGCTTCTGGGTCATGGTGGCCCACTATCACGGTCAGACCTGGAACGCCGCAGAGCTGGCCCGGGCGCTGGGGGTGAGCGAATCGACCTGCCGGCGCTACCTTGACCTGTTGACGGACGCGATGATGCTTCGTCAGCTCCAGCCCTGGCACGCCAACCTGCGGAAGCGGCAGGTCAAGTCGCCGAAGGTCTACGTGCGTGACTGCGGCCTCTTGCACGAATTGCTGGGCATCGACTCCGAGAAAGCCCTGTTGGACCATCCCAAGGTCGGTGCGTCCTGGGAAGGCTTTGCCATCGAGCAGATCCTGGCGATCGAGCCGCACGATGAGGCGTTCTTCTGGGCCACGCACCGGGGGGCGGAGGTCGATCTCATCCTGCGCCGGGGCGACCGGCTGTTCGGCGTGGAATGCAAGCGCACGGATGCACCGCGACTCACTCCCTCGATCCGGATCGCTCTGAACGACCTCGGACTGGAAAGGGTGGCGGTCGTTTGTCCTGGAAGCAGACGCTACCCGCTGTCGGAGCAGGTGGAGGCCGTGCCGCTAGAAGCTCTGGGTAGTGGCAGGCTGTTTGCAGAGGACGCAGAGTGAGCGCACTTGACGGCGGATCTGTTCAGCTGCACTTCGAAGGCGTTGTCGCGGGAGTCGTCGGCGTCGTGTCTATCCCGAGCCTCCTCAGCGCACAGGATGCTCCGGTCGCCGTGGCCGATGCGATGTATCCCCCCCTGCTCTGGCTGCCCGTGTCGTCCGACTGGAGGTGGGTGGCGGAGGGCGAAGGAAGGACCGTGGTGCACGGCACCCTGCTGTCCGTGCTGCCTCGGATCCCTCGTCGGAGGTGCCGCATGGCGTGGCGGCGTGGCCGGCTGGAGAGCTGGGCCGAGCCGGCCAGACTCGACCCGCGGGCTTCATGCGGGCAGGACCGGCGGCGGAGGAACAACGACGCGGATGTCCGCGTGGGGACGACACTCGACAACCTCTACCACTTCGTGCCGTGGATCAAGCCCCCGGCGTTCCATGAGTACGGCTCCCTGTCCAGGGGGAGCTGGAAGGGCAGGTCGTGCAGGCCATCCCGCCGGGGGCCGGCCGACGCCTGCTCTGGGCGGAGCTGCGACGCGAGGACGAGGTCGCCTGGTGCCCGGTCCTCCATCCCTTCCTGGACGCCTGCAACGTGCTCACCCTCCTGCGGTTCCGCCCCCGCTTCCCGGGACACGACATCGGGAATGCTGCTCCGATAGGATGCAGCCGCGATGAGCCGGCAGGCCTCGTCTCCGCGGCGGTTGGCAGGAAGACTCCGCCAGCACCTCGCCGACCTCGGCGGCGTCATGCTCGTGGCGCTGTTGCTGGCGGTCCTCTGCCTGGTCGCTGGCGCTGTCAACTTCTACGAGGGCAACCACGCCGACTTCGCGCTGGACATGCTCTTCGTCGCCATCCTGGGTGGTGCCTGGTTCCACCAGTGGCGACAGAGGCGGCGGACCCGGGCCTTCCTGGCGTGGTTGTGGGAGCACGGGGAGGCGCTGCGCGGCGCGCCCGGCCGGGTCGAGTTCTGGGAGGGGGAGCCGGTGGACCTACACACCCCCCTCACCCGCTTCCAGTTCTGTACCTCCTTCGTGACCCTGACCTTCCGGCAGCGAACGGGATACCTCGTCGGGGCGTCCGTCGACGTCCTCCTGGCGAACCTGGTGGCGACCCTCTGGTCCCTCCTCCTTGGCTGGTGGGGCCTGCCCTGGGGCCCCGTGTACACCATCCAGACGCTGGTCCTGAACCTCCGGGGCGGCCTGCGGACGACGGTGGAACAGGTCCTCCTCGAGCTGGAGAGCCTCGAGCAGCCCGAGGAGCTCGCGAAGCGCCTCGGCCAGGCAACCCTGCGCCTCGACGGCTGGACCCCGCGCTAGCATGGCCCCATGCCGACCCGCCGCCAGTTCCTGGGCGCCTCCATCGCCCTGCCCGCCGGGGTCGCGGCCACCCCCGGTGCCTTCCTGCCGCCCTTCCTGGCTCGGGACGCCGGCGCGGTCCTTGAGGACCTGCCCGCGCCGTCCGGCAGCCCGGCCGAGGTGGCCGCCGACGAGGACTTCTGGGCCGAGGTCGCCCGGGCCTACACCGTGGACCGGAGCCTGGTCAACCTCAATAACGGGGGCGTCAGCCCGGCGCCGGCTTGGGTGCTCCGGGCCATGAAGGAGCACTGGGACTTCTCCAACCACGCCCCCCCCTACACCATGTGGCGGGTGCTGGAGCCCCAGCGGGAGGCCGTGCGCCAGCGCCTGGCCCGGGCCTGGGGCGTCGACCCCGAGGAGGTGGCCCTCACCCGCAACGCGTCGGAGAGCCTGCAGATCTGCCAGTTCGGCTTCGACCTCGAGCCCGGCGACGAGGTCCTGACCACGGACCAGGACTATGGGCGCATGCTCAACACCTTCCGCCAGCGGGAGCGCCGGGAGGGCATCGTGCTGAAGACCTTCAAGCTGCCGGTGCCGGCGGAGGAGCCCGCCGAGGTGGTCCGCCGCTTCGAGGAGCAGATCACCGACCGCACCAAGCTCATCCTCATGTGCCACGTCATCAACCTCACCGGCCAGATCCTGCCGGTGCGGGAGGTGGTGGCGATGGCCCGGAAGCGCGGCATCCCGGTGATCGTGGACGGCGCCCACGGCTTCGCCCACTTCGACTTCCAGCTCTCGGACCTCGACTGCGACTACTACGGCACCAGCCTGCACAAGTGGCTGTGCGCACCCCACGGCACCGGGCTGCTCTACGTCCGCCGGGAGCGGATCGCCGGCCTCTGGCCCCTGATGGCCGCGGCCGAGAAGCAGGCCGGCGACATCCGCAAGTTCGAGGAGATCGGCACCCACCCCGCCGCCCCCTACCTGGCCATCGGCGAGGCCCTGACCTTCCACCAGGGCATCGGTCCGGCGCGCAAGGAGGCGCGGCTGCGCTACCTCCGGGACTGGTGGGCGACCCGCCTCCTCGGCCTCGAGCGCATCCGCCTGCACACCAGCCTCGACCCGCGCTTCTCCTGCGGCATCGCCACCGTCCAGATCGAGGGGCTGGACTCCGGGGCCCTCAACGGCTGGCTGTGGCGCCGGCACCGCATCCTGGTGACCAGCATCAAGCACGCGGACTTCGAGGGCATCCGGGTGTCCCCGAACGTGTACACGACCCTCGAGGAGCTGGGCCGCTTCGTGGACGCCATGCAGCACGCCCACGACCACGGGATCGAGGGCTGAGCGGTGCTTGACCATCCACGCCGTGAATGGATATCATTCATGGTGTGAATAGGTTGCCTCTGCCCCGCCACGTGCAGGCGGCCCTGGGGGCGCGCCTGCGGGCCATGCCGGCCGTCGTGGTCACCGGCGCCCGCCAGACCGGCAAGAGCACCCTGGCGGCCTCCCTGACTCCGGGCCGACGGCGCTACCTGACGCTGGACGAG